>JALHPX010000015.1:434-15212 GCA_022842225.1 bacterium | reverse complement strand
CCACTTACATCCACTCCAAAGAACAATACCAGCCGCGGTTTCGCGTCTTTCTCTCCAAACGGCAAGCAGCCGGAGAGAATCGTCGAGAGGCAAAGCGCCAGCAAAGTCGTTTTCATCTTCTTCATAAGAGCTCCAATTAAGCAGCACGCTTTTTCTTCGTCGATTGAGACTCAAAATCAGCAAGAATGGTCTTGGCCGACTTCAAGTCATTGAGCGATGTGAAAGGCAAATCAAACAACGTTTTTTGTTTGAGTACGGTGGTAACGAAATTCAATCCGCTCGCCAAAACTTGCAGAGGTGGCAAGAGGAACGCTTCTAAAATATTTTGACCCTGCGTCTTTGCCCAGGTCATTTCCTTTTGCAATTGCGCCACCAGCATCAGAGGGAAGCTAAAAGTCCCTTTGAAGATAGCAACGTTTTCGCGTTTCTTTATTTCCAGGCCCGAACCCTGAATGATAGCCATGATGGGCGGCGTTCCAGCCGATGCGAAGAGAAACCACGATAAGCTGCGGATACCAAACCAAGTCGTACCCGCAATAGCCAAAGTTCCAAAGATGCCTAAATCCAATCCACCCGAAGAATGCTGAGCAAACCAAGGCACTAGTGCGTCGACGAATTCGCGGTACAAGAACACGACTTCTACGGTTAATGCCACTGCTTCAATCGCGCCGATCTTTATAATCTGCGCGATGTTGCGGGTCTTTAGCGCATCAGTCCACGTCGATAGAACGGAGTAACTGCCCAACGCGATAAAGAGCATAAACATGAAGACGGGAACGCGAATCATTCCGTCAGTCAAAGCATCGCCAGTCAAGTTGGACAGCGTGTCGACGACAAGCGGCGAAGTGACATAGGTGAATACGATTGCTTCAAACACGCACCACAACACCGTGAGAGTCACCGCGATCCAAGGCAATCCCGGATGCAGAACGCTATTACCGACGTTCGCGATGGCACGGAAAGGAACCAGGAAGAAGTCCTGGACCGTAACCCAAAGTCCCAAGAAGAGCAGTCGCACAAATCCGAAGGCGGCGACGGTGACCGGGATAACGAACTTAAAAACTCCGCCCCAGTAGGTCAGAATGTTGCGTCCTAAATCCCACCAGCAAACCAGTAGCGAAGTAAGTAAGCTTTCGCGCTTGGACCGGAAGATGACTGTGGCCAATCCCGTTACCGTTGAGGCGTAACCGACACAGACGCTAATAAGAGGAATAACGAGGAAGATGCGCTTTGCGGTGGCGACACCCAGCGTGTCATGAGCACCCCAGCAAAAATTCCAAACAGTGAAGAAAGTCTCTACTAAGAAGACTTTGCTTGCCCAAAAAGTAACTGAATTCGTATCCATTGATCCCCCTTAGAGGCGCACAATTCCCTAGACAGCTATTCGGAAGGAGAAAGAGATCGCAAAAGGAGAAATGTAGGCAGCAAACGTAGACCGGCCCGAGACCAGCAGCTGGTACCCGGGCCGGAAGCGAATTGTGATGAAAATTACAAAGTCGTTTCTTTTTCGATCGTCGAAGCAACTTCGTAGTCCTTCAGCTCTAGCGCGACCTTGACCTTCGTTCCAAAGGCGGGCGGTGTGGCCATGAAGACGCTGCAATAAAATTGCTGCTGCTTCTTGCCACCCATCAAGATCCGCTGCTCTGGATCCGTGGGATTCACTGGGTTTGGGGGGCTTTGTGCCAGTAGCTTGCCCTGCTCGTCGTAAACTTTGCACCGAGCGTAATCCCAGCCCTTCCACTTAAACGTGTAGTAGTTCGAAGTCTGGTTCTTTAAAAACGCCGACGCCGAAATGTAATTCCTATTTGAGTTGACGGTGAATTGATCCCACTTGAAAGCCTTTTCAAAGCCTGCTCTCTCCTTTGGTGGAGCATACGAGGGAATGCTGACCCCTGCTGTGCTCAGTCCCAGCTTAGAGAGAACGACTTTGCCTTCGACGACCGCGTCCAAGACATCGGCGAAGTTTGCAGTGAAAAACGGCGCTTCTTTCTTCTGGGGATCCAAACCGGATCGCTGCAGCACGACTGTTCTACCGTCGCGGGAGAAACGCATAGACTGCGCGCCTTCGACTTTAATATCGGTTTTGCTATCGATATCACGCAGGATGAGTGTCTTCGCGCCGACTGCTGGCGAGTAGCTGAGATATTTCCCGTTACTGGAAAAGCTCAGGGTGTTCGGATCGGCTATTGCGCTTCCGATGCTCTCGGAAGTTTTCTTTTCCGTATCAAACCGGAACAACTGAGCGCCTCCGGCGGAAAAGCCTTGATAGAAGATTGAATTGTCCGAAACCCAGTCAATCCGATTGACCGACTGGAAGGCACCGAGGTCTTCAGTTTTCTTTGTTACAAGATCGTAAATGCGGAGTGAAGTGCCCGATCCCGCGCGGCCGAATGATGAGACGACAAAGGCGATCTTCGATGAATCAGGCGACCAACCGACGGCATTAACGTTCGTACTAGAAAACGAACGACCGCGAAAAATCGGTACGTCGTCTTGATCTGGCTCGTCGGCAATGGGAACGCTCTCCATGTAATAGCCGGTTGGCTGTGCAGAACCCTGCTCCGCGTCGTAGAGGTACTCCGTGAGATTAAAAATTCATAGCGTTACCGGTCCACCACTTTGGTCCAAGCGCCCGGCAAAGGCCGTGAATTGGCCATCGGGAGAGAGCTTAGGCACGCCCGTGGTCATCACGCGCGTTTCCGGAATGGCCGTCGCTGGGAAACCATTCTTCCCCAACTCCACGACTTTGATGCCCATATAGGGCGGCACATTAAGCGGGTGCTGAATCGACAGGATGGTCGCATCAGCATTGATGTCTAGCTGACTCACCGAGCCGGTGAATTGTTGCTCTTGCGATTGGAAGATCGGTGTTTGCGTCTTTGCTACCGGATCCCAGGCAAAAATATCGTCCATACCTACTAGCCTAGAGAAAATATATCCGGATTCAGAAACGGCGAGTGGAGCCACTGGTAAGAGCTCCGCAATTTTCGCTTCTTCCTCTGCGGCAACAGATATTCCCGCGCCCACAATTGCGGTTCCCACAACCGAAACTGTAAGTAGTTTGTTGATGAACAATCGTCGATAACTAGCTGATTTTTTATGATGCATTTGTATTTCCCCACTACCCATTACTGGTAACGGTAACGTAGCGGAGTGGCGGGTCAAGGCGCGCAAGTCCAAGTGAAGCTACAACCCTTATCAAAAATACTCAGTACAACGCGCGTTAGAAGAATCAGGAATTATATTCCGGAAATTTTTTCCGAGTGGTTTATTACGGTGCGGCAGTACCGACGTAGTTTAGGTTCCAGGTGTTGGTCCCAATGTTGTTTGTGTTGTACACGTAACCCTCTTTCCAGATGATGAGTGACTGGGGAGAGCTCACTGTCGCCGGCAATTCGGGAACACCGCGGTAAGAGATTTCTAGACTGGAACTAACGACGGCTGTCGCAGCTTCCTGACTCAAGGTATAGGCAGAATAACCGCGCGCAGGATCCGAGTGCTTGAGCAACGACATAGCTACTCCCGCCGACAACTGCCTGCTCACTAGTTTCGACGCGCTTGGCAATCCCGTAGCGCAACTGCGCCCCATCGCTTGTATATGGTGCTGATTCCCTACTACTTGATACCTTGAGAAACAGGGCGAATAGTAATCGACCGCTATGGAACGCGAACTGTCTACTGCGATAAAGTCGTAGTCAGTTTCTGACAAAGCGGGAGTCCAGGGATAGAAAGTTCGACTAAATAGATACGCACCGCCGGAAGAACCAAATGCATGTCCAACCAAAATGCTTTCGGCCCCTACATTTCCAGTTCTATAGGCCGAAAACCCTGTCATGCCGTGTTGTAATGAACTTTCAAAGCCCGAATTGGCAACGAGACTACCGTCGATAGCAGAGCGCTTGGAGGAACCTACGACAGTCCGGCCAGGCCAGAAGCTAGTCAGCGTATCATCGGAATTTAATCCCACCATGTTGGCTAAGACAGTCCCAGGATGCGGATCTCCCGACACACCGACAAACGCCGTGTCGAATTGGCCAGTAGTCAGATACTTGGAGACCATTCCACGCCCCGTACCATCGCTTCCAGAGACAAAGAATGAGCCGTTCCTATACGGAATAATATTCCGACACGAATGGTCGACCATCGTGATTTGCCCGGCTGTGCCAAAGGTTGCATCCAACGTTAAAGTCTTCGTATACCGTGCTAGGTAAAGAATTCCGTTGTTCACGTAACAGACCAAGATCTTGCCGTTGGAGTCTTGCTCCATCACTGGACTACCTACTGACGTAATCTGAATGGCTTTGCCGTAAACCTGTCGGATGGAGATTGTCACTGTCGTCGGAGGCGAAAGCAGGACTCCATCATTTGCGACAAAGGTAAACGAGTCAGTTCCTACGTAAGTGGGCTCTGGAGCGTAAATAAAATTAGGGGCGGTGCCAGAGAGGGTGCCGTGTGCGGGCGTTGCGACGATACTGAACGTCAGGAAGTCACCTTCGATATCAGTCCCGGCAATCGTAATCGCTTTTTCCGTTGCTTGGTTTACGACCACAGATTGAGCCGTTCCAAGGGGAGCGTCATTCACGGCTGCCACTGAGATATTCACCACAGCGGCGGCAGAATTGGCTACGCCGTCACTGGCCGCAAAAAGGAATCGATCCGCACCAAAATAATTCAACTCGGGCCGGTAGGTAACGCTTGCCCCAGAAAGCACCAAGGTGCCGTGCGCGGGCATGGTGGTGATCGAGAATGTAAGCGTGTCGCCGTCTACATCTGAACCAGATAATAAAATAGTTTTAGTGGTGTCCTCATTCGTCGATACCGACTGCGGCGTCGCTGTCGGCACGTCATTAACGGCAGCGATGGAAACCTGAATATTGGCCGGAGCTGAATTTAAAGCCCCGTCATTCACTTTAAACGTGAAACTGTCGGCGCCATTTAAGTTGGCGCTTGGAGTGTATTGATAAACTCCGGTAGTCGCATTCAGCGTGATGGTGCCCTTACTAGGTGCGCTGACAATCGAGTAAGTTAGGGGACTACTCTCGATATCAGAGCCGCTGAGCGACCCGCTTTGCACCTGATCTTCTGTGACGGCCAGAGAGCCGGCAGTTGCGGTAGGAGCATCATTTACTGGAGTAATGGTAATCGAGAAAGTGGCGATGTTTGATCGTAAGCGGCCATCCGAGGACTGGAACTTAAAACTATCAGAACCATTGGCGTTGGGTAGCGGGGTAAAACGAAATGCTCCGGTGCGACCGTCGGTGATAACGACCGCGCCTTTTGTTGGAGGCACACTAATAGTGTAATCGATCGGATCGTTTTCTAAGTCGGTAGTGACTAAGGTGCCGTTGTAAACGGTATCTTCCGCCGTTGTGAAACTACCATTTTGCGCGACCGGCGCATCGTTCACAGCCGTAATATTTACAGTGACCACTGCCGTATTCGAATCAACTTTCCCGTCATTGGTTTTGTAAGAGAACGAATCCGTACCGTTAGTGTCTGGATTTGGCGTGTAGGTGAAATTTCCAGTTGAAGCGTTGGTAATTGCTACCGAGCCTTTCGAGGGACCCGAGACGATGCTGTAAGTCAGCGCATCGCCATCTACGTCAGTCGCCAAAAGCTTATCGACGACAGCTGTATCTTCCAACTGCAATACTGAGAAAGATTGTGAAACCGGGGCATCGTTCACCGCTGCAATGACGACCGCCATAGTACCGATGTTAGAGTCGAGAGCTCCGTCATTTGCTTTAAAGGTAAAACTATCCGTGCCGTTTGCATTTGAATTGGGCGTATAGGTGAACGCGCCCGTGCCGGCGTTAGAAATGGTAACTGAGCCCTTAGTTGGAGAGCTGACGATCGAGAAAGTGAGTGATGCACTATCGATATCACTACCCGCAAGAACGCCCGACTTGCTCGTGTCTTCTGTAACGGACAAACTGCCTGACACCACAACCGGCCCATCATTCACGGGCGAAATAGAAACTGTGATTGCCGCCGTGTTCGAAAACGCGGTGCCATCGCTCACTCTAAACGTAAAAGAGTCACTGCCGTTGCTGCTTGAACTAGGCGTATACGTATAAGCACCCGTTGCGCTGTTGGTGATAACAGCGGTGCCCTTAGCTCCGTTGGCGACAATTGAATAAACCAGCGGCGAATTTTCTTTATCAGTCCCGATGAGAGCGCCGGTAGCCACTGTGTCTTCTACGACTGCAAGACTGCCGTTTGAAGCGGTTGGAGCATCGTTCACAGCCGCAATGGATACCGTGACGATGCTTACCTCTGAGAATTCCTTTCCATCGCTGACTTTAAAACTAAAACTATCCGCGCCGTTCACGTCGGCATTGGGCGTATAGGTAAAGGCTCCCGTCGCAGCATTAGAGATAACTGCTGCCCCCTTGCTGCCGTTGCTCACGATAGAGAAAACCAATGCATCATTATCCACATCGCTGCCGGACAGAGTCCCCGTCCTAACGGTGTCTTCGACAACGTCTACGACTGAGGCCAAGCTTTTTGGAGCGTCATTTACCGGATTGATAACTAACGTAACAACTCCGGACCCCGTACGGTTGCCATCGGTCACTTCGAATTTCACTTCGTCCGTGCCGTTCCAGTCAGGCTCTGGAGTGTATCTGAATAACCCCAGAACAGAATCCGGGAGGTCGAGCTGTCCATGGCTTGGTGGCGAGACAATCGAATATTTAACTTGCGAATCGATCGATCCCGAGAACCGAAGCTGTCCTTCTATAGGGCGATCCTCATCGGCAATAAGAGTGAGCGACGAACCCGATAGGTTCCCTAAGTCGACGACGGGCGGTGGTTGCGCCGTATCGGTACAAGCAGACAATACGACGACCATCAGCACCAAGAATGAACTTCGCATTTTTTACCTGGCTTGAGATAGGGAGTTACACAGAGAGAATCTGCATTTTAATCTGCAAAGGTGGGGCCGAAAGCTCAGCCTTAAGCTAGGGGGTATTGGTGATCGGAATGCCCAACTCTTGAACATTTCGACTCGAAAGGTAAATTTTTTAGTGAGGATGCGCAGTTACCGGTGTCCACGCGGTATGCAAAAAGTGACCAAACTCTAGGCGGTTCCGCCTCTAGTGCAGAACGCGGCGAACGAAATCTGGTACCCAATTCCGATACATTCTGCCGATCGATTCGGCGAGAAGCGGATCATGCTTTGCGATTGCACGATAAAACCAGGGGCGAGAGCGATATCGTGGAGTCGAAATAGATCGCGCCCACTCAAAAGAAAGTGCAGCACCCTCTGTGTCGCCCATTTGATAGAGAATGGATCCAACATCTGCTGCGGCGTCACAAAGATCCTGCAGGTAGCCGGGCGACAGATACTCTTTTGCAAACTTCAGCCCCTGCAGACGACATCTCCAGACTTCTTGAAACTTTTGGCTTCGACTTTGTTCGCGCACATGCAGATCAAGCAACGACTCTTCGATGATAGACACGCGGGGTGAATGATTGAGCACGCGGATATGAAATTCGTGATCTTCGCTTTGCCAAAGATCTTCGCGGTAAGCGCCGGTCGTAGCAAGAAACGCTCGGCGATAAACCGCACTACTGGTCACAATGGCGTGTTGGATAGCAAAACTTACAGGGTCGCGGCCTTTTCTAATTTCCCACAAACCAATGGTGCGTTCGAATCGCTGACCCTCTGCATGCACGCCATCGACCTCGAAAAGAATCACATCGGGATTTTCGGTAGCGATTTTATGGTCGATTTTCTCACTCCAACCAGGCTTTAGCTCATCATCGGTGTCGTGAAACTTCACGTATGTCGCGGTGCTATTCTTCAAAAGAAAGTTGCGACCATAGGCCGGCCCGCGATTTTTAGTACCGCGAAAAATTTTCACGGTGCCCTTAAGATGTGCCGGAACAAAGCTCTCGGCGTTAAACTCGGAGCAATCGTCGTAGACTAAGATCTCTTTGGGGGGATTCTTTTCGCCAGTGATAGAAAGCAAGCTTCGAGTAAGAAGTTCCTTTTCGTTGAAATAAGTAATCAACAATCCGAGCGACATCGAGCAGCCTTCCCTTTTCTCTCTTGATCAAACGCCTTTAAGCATTCTACATTGAAATTCGAAGTTGTTGGTCTTTAGCGGATTTCGGAAAGCAGTCGTCTGTGGGGGGATGGATGGGTACCGAAATACACGAAGGCAAGTAACGCTATTTCTTCAAGTCTGTTGTTTTAAGACCCAGAAAAAACTGCGTGAGCTCTGAGAAATTATTAAACCGCATGCAATCTGCATCCGGCTCTCCGAAGCCATACCCGGCGTGATAGAAATCCATTCCTGCTTTGGTTGCAGCGATCTGATCGCCGGCTGTGTCGCCGACATAGGCCGTTTTCTTCAACTGGTGCTTCTTCAAAAGTAATTGCAGATTATCTGCCTTGGGCTTGCCCGTGCGCCCGTAACATTCCCAATCCAGGAAATAATGCCTGAGCGGGTTCTGCTCAAAAAACATATCCAGATAAGGCACGTAGCAATTGCTCACGAGATAAAGCGGAAAGGCATCGGCTAATTTCGCCAGCCCCTTTTGCACTCCTCGATAGAGCACGCCCTGCTGCCCCGACATAATTTGTTTTTGCTTAGCAAGCAGCGTGTCAGAAAATAGCTGCCGACGCTCTACGGGAAGTTGCGGGAAGTACTGTTGGAAGATCTCCTCAAGAGTCATCCCCATCATGCGCGAAACTTCTTCGGGGGTGACCTTGGGTAATTCTTCGCCCAATTCGATGACCGCCAGGGCCCAAGCCTCGCTTACCGAAGCAGTGGAATCCCACAGCGTGCCATCGAGATCAAAAACTAGGGCGTCATACATAAAAAAGCGAACGAACTCTCTTAGGAATAACTAGGAGCCAAACGCGGGGAAGAGGCTAATGCCCGGCGATAAACCGACCATTGCTTCCACGCCAGGTGAAACTCCAACTTCGCCACTTTCATATCGGCTTTCATGCGGGCCAATCGATCGAGTGAACGAGTTTGAACGTCTTTTTTCACCGTGCGGTAATCCTCTTTCAGCTGGCGCCAGCGAGCTTGCGCCTCTTCCACGCGGTGCTTCAAGGCAGCGACCGTCTCAGGCGACATGCCGTAGTGCACCAGGCGGATCTGCTCATTTTGCAGGCGCGCACGCAGAATTTCCGCAGGCGGAGTACGACGAAGGCGATAGGTCATACCGACCCACGACATCGACAGAATCAACCATTTGGTGGGATCCCATTGGTACCAACGAATGCCGTTGCGGTAATCGGCGGCAAAAACGTGGTGGTAATTGTGGTAGCCCTCACCAAACGCCAAGAATGCCATCACCCAGCTATCGCGCGCCGTTTGCTTATCACTATAAGGACGGGTGCCCAGCGTGTGAGCCAGCGAATTGATAAAGAAGGTAACGTGGTTGGTGAAGAAAACCCGAGCCACACCGCCAAAAATCAGGCCGCCCATAGGACTGCCAATAGCGAAGCCGATGCCCAGCGGCACGATAAATCCCATAAAAATCGCCAGCGGCACATAGTAATTGTGCTGCAACATGATCCACTTATCGGCCATCAAATCCGGGGCGAACTCCATGCGTGAAGTCGGACCCGATTTGTTCATCATCCAGCCAATGTGAGCGTGCATGAAGCCTTCGCGGATATTGTGGGGATCTTGCTCCGTATCCACAAAACGATGGTGACGGCGATGCTCCGATGCCCACCAGATAGCCGAACTTTGAAATGCCCCCGCTCCAAAGAGAAGGAACAGATTCTTAACCCAAGGCCGCATGTGAAAACTGCGATGCGCCAAAAAGCGGTGATAGCCAGCGGTAATACTTAAACAGGTACCCGCCGAACCAATCACGAACATTGCAACCAGAGGCCATGTGAGGCCCTGCGTCCAAATGTACCAGGGAACCAGCACTACGGTTGCGATGGCGGTCCCGATGAAAAAGAGCGTATTGCGCCAATAAATATCTGACCAGTTCACGTTAGGTCTCCTTATGATCGTGCCCAAGAACTGTGGGGGACTCGATCTGATCTTACCAGAAGGGCCCCTGACAGAGCCGGTAGAGAATATCGCTCCTGTTGCGCGAGTGGTCAAAAGAAGATTAAATGCCGAGATGGCAAATCTTAACGAAGGATCCAAGGCTCCTAACTTCTCTCTCACTTCAGACGACGGCAAAAAAGTCTCTCTGGGCGATTTTAAGGGCAAATACCTGGTTTTATATTTTTACCCCAAGGACCTCACCTCGGGATGTACGACGCAAGCCTGCGACTTTCGTGACAACCTGGCAGGGCTGAAGAAACTCTCGGCAAGCGTGGTGGGCGTGAGCAAAGACCCAGTTGAGCAACACCAGAAGTTTCGGGACAAATACGACCTCAATTTCCCGCTTTTAGCCGACGACGCCGGCAAAGCATGTGAAGCTTATGGAGTCTGGAAAGAGAAATCGATGTATGGTCGTAAATACATGGGCATCGAACGCACGACTTTCATCATTGGTCCTGATAGCAAAATTTTGAAAATCTTCCCAAAGGTCAAAGTTAAAGACCATGCTAAAGCTGTGAGCGAAGCAATCGCTGCCGCGAAAAAGAATTCCAAATAGAGGTACTCAAGTGGATTTGAAGGAAAAGATTATTGTAGCGCTGGATGTAGATTCGCTCGCACGCGCCAGCGCCATTGTGCCCGTCCTGGCACCGCACGTTGGGTATTTCAAAGTGGGCCTGGAACTGCTGACTCATGCCGGCGCTCCCGCTGTGGTTCAACACATTCGCCGTTTAGGCGGAAAAGTTTTTTTCGACGGTAAATTTTGCGACATCCCCAATACCGTCGAGGGCGCGACTCGCGCCATGGACGAGATGGGCGTTTCGCTTTTTACGATTCACGCCAGCTGCGGACCCGAAGCGCTCAAGGCCGCCGCCGGGGTAAAGGGTCATGCCAAGGCCTTGGCAGTCACGGTGCTAACATCGATTGACGACCCCACTTGCGAGAGCATTTTTGGCGCGCCTACTGCCACCAAGGTTCCCCAATTTGCCCGCGATGCTTCGCTGGCTGGTATCGACGGAGTTGTTTGCTCCGGACAAGAATTAGCCTATCTGGGTGCAGACGCAGGCCTGAGTGGTCTTCTAAAAGTAGTTCCCGGAATTCGTCCGTCGTGGGCGGCAAGCCAGGATCAGAAACGAGTAATGACTCCTGCGGAAGCCATGAAGGCCGGCGCCAGTCACTTGGTCATCGGCCGCCCTATTCTGCAGCCGCCGATGGGAATAGGTTCGCCTATTGATGCGATTGCGGCAATTTTGAAGGAACTCGGTAGCTGACAATCAGCAGCGCCACTACAATCAATCCCATCCCCGCTAGCGAGGATGGCGAAATCGCATCTCCAATTAAAAACGAGAATATCGTCGATAAAAAGATAACGACGTAATTCACGACAGTGGCGCGCGAGATCCGCTCGAGCGCTAAACCGCGGCTCATGGAAACCTGCCCGAGCTGCGTGGTCACTCCAATACCGAGTAAAATCAGCCATTCCCAACCCGAGGGAGTCACCCAATGGGCCGCCGCAAAAGGCGATGCCAGGACCAACGCGATAAAAGGAAAATACAGAACAATGACGTGCGGGTCCTCTCCGCCAAGACCCAACTTACGAACGAGGTTGTAACTCACTCCGCTGCACACCGCGCCCATCACTCCCAGAAATGCCACGGGCCAATGGCCGCTTGCCTGCGGATTAGCGATCAGCACGACCCCAGTAAAGGCGACAAAGATCGCCAACCACTCGCGCCGCCTGCCCTTCTCTTTTAAAAACCAAGGCGCCAACATCGAGCTAAAAATCGGATTGAGATATTGCAGCGTTACAGCCTCGGCGAGAGTCATCACCTGGATGCAATAGATATAGATGGAGAGCCCTAGAAACCCGGTGAGCCCGCGTAACATCAGCAAGCGCCGATTTTTTCCCACCCACGATCGCCCGGCATACCACAGCACAAACCCCGACATGCAAAAGCTAATCAAGGTCCGAAAGACCACAACTTCCATCGATGGCAGGGCCGGCACCAACCGCACCAGCAATCCCATCACGCTGAAATACACCGCGGCCAGAGCCATCTGCCGCAAACCGGGAGTGATTGAGAGGGGCATGAAAGGGTTATGCTCGCTTTAACGACACGCCGTAGGCGCAAAGACAAAGCCATCCCACCATCAGGGACGTCCCACCAATCGGGGCAATGGCACCCAGCCACCGCTGGCCAGTAAATGCGAGTCCCAAAAGCGCTCCGCCAAAGACGCAAATACCGACGACAAAACACAGCCGCGCGGCTTGTACGATTTTCTTTTCGCCGAGTGAGAAGGTCGCAAGGAGCGTTATCGCGTGCAGCACCATGTATCTGGCTCCGGTATCGAGCCACTGCAGCCGCTCGGGGGTTAGCGTCTCTTTGAGCGCGTGTGCACCAAAGGCGCCCAAGGCGACCGACAAAAAGCCAAAGAAACTTCCTAGAATTAAGGCAAGGCGGGAATTCATACCAACATCAAATCAACGAGCGGAGCCGGCGGCAAGCGAAGAAGAGCTGCCGTCGAGATGCGGGCGATTGGCAATAAACCAAGCCACCGTCCGCTCGATTCCGGCTTTGAGAGCCACTTTGGCTTGGAACCCAAACATCTGGCGCGCTTTTTTTACATCGAGCGCGCGGCGTGGCTGGCCGTTTGGACGACTCGAATCAAAAACCAAACTGCCCTGATAGCCTGTGCACTCCGCGATCATCGTAGCGAGATTACGAATGGAAATTTCCTGTCCCGAGCCCAAGTTCACCGGCTCAGAACTGTCGTAGCCTTCGGTGGCTAGAGCAATGCCCTCTGCCGCATCGTCAACGTAGAGAAACTCTCTCGTCGGAGAGCCGTCGCCCCAGACGATGATTTCTTTCTGATTCTTTTCTTTGGCTTCGATGCATTTACGCACCAGTGCCGGGATCACATGCGAGCTTTCTAGATCAAAGTTATCGCCGGGTCCGTAAAGATTCACGGGCAGCAAGTAAATCGAGTTGAAACCATATTGTTTGCGATAGGCCTGCGATTGCACCAGCATCATCTTCTTCGCCAGACCATAGGGCGCATTGGTTTCCTCCGGATACCCATTCCAGATCTCTTCTTCTTTAAAGGGAACTGGCGTGTATTTCGGATAGGCGCAGATGGTGCCGATAGCGACGAATTTCTGCACGTTAAACTGACGGGCGACTTCCATTAGCTGAATGCCCATGATGGCGTTGTCGTAGAAAAACGAGCCTGGATTTTTCATGTTGGCGCCGATACCACCGACGACCGCTGCTAAGTGAATCACGCAATCTGGACGCGCGTGTTGAAACAAGCGAATGATGTCGTTCTTCTCTCTTAAATCGTAATCTGTAGACCTAGGAGCGATGACGTCGCGGCAACCACGTTGTTGCAGTTTTTTGACGACAACTTTTCCGAGGAAGCCAGAACCGCCGGTAACCAGGATCTTCTGGTAAATCACATCCATGTGAACAACCTAACTATATAAGAGGTTGGAAAGGGCTTGATACGGAGCGGCAAATTCCATTGGGCCGCTCTCCTTCTTTTCGAACAAAACTTAAAAAAGGTTAAGGGTTCAACTATACTAATTATAGTTCTTCCCATTCTCTTTTCGCCTCTCTCAATGAACAAAATCATCAAAGTAAACGGCCTGAGTAAACGCTATCGTCTCGGCACATCGAATCAAAGCAGCCTCACTCAGAGCTTAAATCACGCGGTGCATTGGGCGGCACAAACGCTCCGAGGCAAAGCCGTCGATAACTCTGATGCGGATCAGCATATTTGGGCGCTGCGCGATGTGAGCTTTTCGGTCGGCGCTGGCGAAGTCATTGGCCTGATTGGCCGCAATGGCAATGGGAAGTCTACTCTGCTAAAAATTTTAAGCCGCATCACATTACCCACTAAGGGAACGGTTGAAATCAACGGCAGCTTGGCCAGCCTTTTGGAAATCGGCACGGGTTTTCACCCTGAGCTCACTGGCAGAGAAAATATTTTTCTCAATGGCGCCATCCTAGGGATGAATCGCACCACCGTTAAAAAGCAATTGGACGAAATCGTCGATTTCGCCGAAATCGGCGACTATCTCGACACCCCGGTGAAGCGCTACTCCAGCGGCATGTACGTCCGCTTGGCATTTGCCGTCGCCGCGCACCTGGAGTCGGACATCTTGGTTATCGACGAAGTGCTCGCCGTGGGTGACGGCGCCTTTCAAAAAAAATGCCTGGGCAAAATCCAAAGCTTTGGCGGCAGTCAGCGCACGGTCTTCTTTGTAAGCCACAGCCTGCCCTCCATTCGCACGATTTGCTCGCGCGCCATTTTGCTCAATACGGGTCACATCGTAAAAGATGGACCAACCGAAGAAGTGCTGGGCGAATACAACCGCCTACTGCAAACTCCGCGCGATATCGAGAACGAAGCCATCGGCAATCGGCTGACCCACAGCTCTGGCGCTGTTCGTATCAAGAGCATTTCCGCGCGCGGCTTAGACGGACGAGAAACTTGGGCTTTTCACACTGGGCAAACAGTACGGTTGGTGATGGATTGGAAAGCGCTTCAGACAGTGCCCAGTCTTGCCGTGTATGTGACGCTGACCTCTATGGTTACGGGAGAAGTTCTCACGTCTTCTCGCCAGGTCTTGTCCAAAGCGGAAGTTCAGGAGCACAGCTCTTCTAAAATTGAAGTGACCTTCCCCGAAATCCCTCTTCTGCCTGGCGAGTATGGTCTTACTGTATGCTTAGGCGATGAAGCGTTTGAC
>JALHPX010000015.1:0-424 GCA_022842225.1 bacterium | reverse complement strand
CAAAATTGCCGGCTGATTTATTTTTTAAAGATAAAAAAAGCCGCGCAAACCAAGAAGAAAAACCCTACCAGGTAATTCCATTTCAAGGGCTCTTTGAGATAGAGCACACTAAATCCCGCAAACACCACCAACGTCAGAATCTCCTGAATCGTCTTTAGCTGCGCGGTTGAAAAGGTCTCTGAACCCAGGCGATTGGCGGGCACTTGTAGGCAATATTCAAAAAAGGCGATTCCCCAACTCACCAGGATCGCGGTCCAAAGTGCGGACTGCTTGAATCTGAGGTGCCCGTACCAAGCAAAGGTCATGAAGATATTCGACAGAAACAGCAACACAATCGTCTTCATTGTCACCTCATCTATTTTGCGACTATTCCACAAGAACTTTTGCCAGCACAGTAGGGCTAGGTTATTAAATTAGCTTAGTT
>JALHPX010000014.1 GCA_022842225.1 bacterium | reverse complement strand
ATATCCGCAAGGAATTTGAGAAGCAGTACTTTGGCGAAGATCAAGAGAGCTTTAAGCGTAGCTTGAAAGAGTCCTACACGTACTTGCGTTCCCCTGTGGAAAAAATCGCCTGGGCAACTCAAATTGCTTACTTGCGCGATATCGAAGGCATGACGTTCGACCAAGTTTTGGCCCAAACCAATCGAATTGGTGGAGCTCACTCTGAACAGCTGTCCAATGGCATGAAAGAGCAATATCTCCGTGAGCTTTACGAAGAGCCAAATCTAAAGAAGATTATCGAACGCTCTCGATTAGAGGCTTCCTTTTTGTTTAGATGAGCAGCTGAAAAGCTCCGCTCTTTATCGCTTACATAATGTTGAAATCAGCGAAATTGCTCGCTCAGATTCGAGTGGCGTGCTGCCGATGAATAAGCGTGGAAAATCGCGTTGCCTCCAATGGCTTAACTAAATTCATTTGGCTTTTTCTCGCTGTTTATGTCGCCAACTATGTTTGCTTTCTGAGCCATATCGCGCTTTTTCCTCAGGGCGGTGCACCTACTTGGCTACCAAAGGCCGATAATAGTTTAGGCTCGGCGCTTCAGGTGCTCTCTCTAGCTGTGTTCTACATGTCTGGCGTTGGGTTTCTGAGACCACGGCGTATCTGGCTCTCCATTGCATTGTTCCCGATGGTGACCACACTGCTCTCTGCCATTGTGTTGATATGGACGCTGGGTGAGATTTCTATCGTCGATACATTTGATCTGGGCCTGCGACCTCCCGCATTAGCAACTGCTACGACGACCTCTCTCGTGTTCTGTTGGGTGGTGGGGCTGCTGGGTATCGGCATTGGAATCGCAGCTGCGGTTTTTTCCTGGCAGGGTGAATGGTCGGTGATCAAAGCTAAGGCAGATTCGATCAAAGCGTTCTCGCTGATCTATGGTCTCGTGGCGGTCGTCTTTCTCCCTCTGCTCCTTATCTACACAGTCACTGCTCTTGTTACGGGCGTTACTCACGGATTTCTCAAAATTCGCGGCTTGGACATCAGCAGCGAGCAGCGCACTTACGTCAGGGGACCGATAACCGTCGTGCTGGTGCCCATGGCGCATATTGGGAAAAGCGAGTTTTACCGGACGATTCTTGCCGATTTCAACACGCCCGACACAGTCATGATCTACGAGGGCGTATCGGATCATAAAAAACTGCTCAAACACAAGCCAGCCTACAAGCAAATTGCGATGAATCTCGGGCTCTCTGATCAGGGCACCGAATTTCAATTCCAAGAGCAACGGCAGATGGCTATCCAGCATGGGGACTTAGATGTCAGCGAGTTTCAACCCTCGTCGATCAAAGCGTTAAACGAGCTTTTTGAGATGATGGCGGATGGGAACAGTAAGCTCACTGCCCTGAGATCGGGCGACGAAAAACAGTTCGTCAATATGCTGCGAGATATTCTAGATAAGAGAAACGAACATCTCATCTCGGTATTGGATGAGATGATTAAAAAGAAAATTCGCCCACGCATCCTCATTCCCTGGGGAGCGCTCCACATGATTGCGATGGAAGAAGCCCTCTTGAAATGGGATTTCCAGCTGACCGATCGCAAAATCCGGCATGTGGGCTCGATAAAAATACTAGGTGCGAAAATGCCGAAAACCCCCGAACAAAGCCTCAGTAAGTCCAGCACGAACTAGACACGAAGCTTAACTGCGGTAGAATAATTATCAAAATGAGCCGTAGACAACTACTCGTACTAGATTTCTGCTGCGCCCTCGGGGGCGCCGTTTTCTATTTAGTTGCTTTCGATTTTCTCGTCGGAACGCTCGGAGTGCCGCGGCTGATGGTGCAAATCCAGCTCGCGGCGAATTTTACTTACAGCGTTTACGGCGCTGTTCTGCTCCTCACTCGACGAGAGCACTCTGCGGGGTTTCACTGGCTGGTGAAAATGAATTTTGCCTACGCGGCTTTGTGCCTTCTCGCTTCGCTCTACCTCTTATCGCTCCCCACTTACCTGGGCGCTGGTCTGCTCCTGGGAGAAGCAGTACTCATTGGACTTCTGGCGCGTCTCGAAAAGTCTGGATGAATTTTTCCGACGACTGCGTTGCTTAGCTTTCGGGCCGGTGCTTCACAAAGAGTTCGTGCGGGAGGCCTGCGTGTTCCATCATGCCTTGTGATTGAAATCCGAGCTTTCGGATCACGCCTAAGGATGCGCGGTTCTGCGGAACGGCAAAGGCGTAGATTGAGGGCAGCTTTAGATCCTTAAAACTATATTCTACCACCGCCTTTGCGGCTTCGGTGGCGTAGCCCAATTCCCAAAAATTTAATCGCAGCCGGTATCCCAATTCCACGGCGTCCGCGCCCAACCCTGGGTAGGGTTCGATTCCACAGGTGCCGATGATCGAGCCCGTGCTTCTCAAAAAAAGCGGGAACTTGCCCAAGCCTGTCCGCTCAAAAGCCTCAATGCGAGGACGGATTTTTTCAAGGGCTGCAGCACTGTCCTTTGCCAAAAAGTATCCGGGTGGGGCAAAACAGTTGTAGCCCACGTCGTCCGCGATTTTCAGGTAGTGCTCTGTATCGGTTTCGCGCCATGGGCGAATCAAGAGTCGCGCTGTTTCTATTTGCATGGGCGTATTTTTACATGGATCTCTCGCAGACCCCATTACTTTTCCTCGATTGCCAGACCTCGGGCCTTTCCGCGCGCTCGGCCGAGGTTTTGGAAATTGGTTGGATTTTGCCGGGAGAAGAGGTTCGCACGGAGCTCACTGCTCCGCGCGAAATCGAGAAGATTCCCAAGAAGGTTTGGAACATCCTGGGCCTCTCGCCAGAGGATTTCGCCAAGCGCGAGACAGCGGTGCGGGTGTGGCAGCGGATCGTTGATAGCGGGCGCTCGGCCGGCGTGCGGGCCGTGGTCATTCACTATGCTTCGTTTGAGATGGGTTTTTTCCGGCAGCTGCACTTGGAGGCTTTTCCCGACGAAGAATTCCCCTGGCCGGTGATTTGTACCTACAAAATAGCAGGGCAAATGTGCGCGGATTTGCCGGCACGTACCTTGCGGGCGCTGAGTGGGTATCTCGGACGCGTGCTGCCGCCAGCGCAACGCTCCCTAGACCATGTTGCTGCCACGGAAAAAGTTTGGCAGTTCTTAATGCAGCGATTGAGCGAGCAGCACGGCGTCTCCACCTGGGAAGGCTTTATGGAATGGTCGGAGAAGCCCCGGGAAAAACCGGCCAAGGTGGAGGGGAAGAAGCCACGGTCGAAGCCCAGCTATTTCATCACGCCCGAAGTGCGCAAAGGTTTGCCCACTGGCCCGGGTGTTTATGAGATGCGCTCGGCCGAGGGGATTCTTCTTTATATCGGCAAAGCCACGAGCTTGCGTTCCCGAGTGGCGAGCTATTTTGCGCACCGGCGGGGAGACCGGCAGAAGCTTCCCGAGTTGATGACCCAGGTGCGCGACATTCAGGTGATTGAGACGGCAACGCCTCTGGAAGCGGCGCTTTTAGAGACGGATCGAATCAAGAAGTTTGAGCCGCACTACAATACGCAGCTGCGCAAGAACGATAGACGAGTGCTGTTCTTCGGGTGGGACCTCCAAACCACTTCCGATCATTGCTCCGAATCGACGCCGCTCGGGCCGTTTATTTTTGAAGAAGCGTTTGAGTCGGTGGGGCTTTTGCACCGGGTTTTGCGGGGCACGACCAACGCGTTGGACAATTATATTTTGATGCACCCACCGGAATTGATTCGGCCGGCGCTGGAGCAGGTGTTGGCAGAGCTGGGAGTTAGCGACTTGGCGAGTGTGGATCCTTACTGGCTCTGGAAGCTGGGCAAGCGTTTGGGGCCGGCGCCTGAGGAAATGGAGGCGGAGGAGTCTGCAGAGGAGGATGAGGGCGACGGCAACTCAGAGCGGGAACTTTCTCCAGAGGAGCTATTAGCGGAGATGAAAGCCTCCATCCTAAGAAAGTTGCGCCGCCCGGCATACCACCTCCACCGCAGCCACTGGATGGCGTGGATGTTGGAGTGCCGGGCTGTTTGGAAAATGGGCAAGTCGCCGGATGCGCCTTGGCGTTACCTGGTTTTTTCCAAAGGGGAAGTCGTGGCATCGGGGACGGTGGCTTATCCCAGCGAATTGCCGCCCTTCACGCGGCCTCGCCTGTCCGTCCGAGAGAGGCGACGGGTCTTTTCGGTGATGGATTTTGATCGGGTGCGAGTATTGATGACGGAGTTAGAAATCATCGCTAAAAACTTTCCAGTGTACATCGATTTTTCTCCCACGCGGCGGCTTACCAATGCGGACGAGCCCACGTGGGTTTCGCGCGTGCTGACTCGCGCTGTCTCGCCCGATCCCTCTGTTCGGGGGAATGCGTGAAGCAGATCACTCTCTCGGTAGGAGAATTTGCACTGCCTGTCCCTCGCGTCGGCAGCATTGAATCCAATTCCGGGTATGGGCGCGGCTCGGCCGATGGATTATTGATTCACCAAGCCGTGCAAGCGCAGAAAAAGGAAGCCGACGATAAGTACCTCGCGGAAGTAAAAATCTCCGGCACTTTCACAAAGGGAGAGTTTGAGTTCACCGTCGGTGGCCGCATCGATGGCATGTACGACGGCAAAATCCCGAAAATCGAAGAGATCAAATCCTCATTTGATATTCAAAAACTCAAACGCAAATTAAACGCCGAGCAGGACACGCATCCCTACTGTTTACAGCTGAAGACCTATGGCTATTTGCATTGGAAGCTTACGGGCATCAAGCCCGATATCTGTCTCTACCTCGTCTCCTCGCGCAACCGCAAAGCAGAGACGCTCAATTTAGTGCTTGATATCGACGATTACGAAAATTGGCTCGAACTCCGCTTGGCCGAATTAGTCGTCGAGGCGGAGCGCAATGAGGTACTAGTACGTCGCCGTAAGAAGTGGGCAAAGGAATTTGAATTCCCCTTTCCCAGCCCCCGCACGGGTCAAATGGAGTTGGTTGCGGAAATTGAAAAAGGCATTCAGACCAGCACCCGGATGTTGATCCAAGCTCCCACAGGCTTGGGTAAAACAGCTGGCGTGTTGTACCCGATGCTCAAGGAATCGCTCAGTCGCGGCCAGAACACCATCTACGTCACTCCCAAGAACAGCCAGCATTCGGTGGCGGAAGACGCCATCGACAAATTCAAAGAGCAGGGTATTCCCGTGCGCTCGCTGACTCTCACGGCAAAGAGCAAAATTTGTTTTAAGAACGAGCCGCTGTGCAATCCGGAGTATTGCGAGTTTGCCAAGGACCACTACACCAAAGTTGCCGAGAATGGACTGGCGGAAGAACTCGCGCGCAAGCGAAAACTGGGAGCCAAGACCTTTAAGAAGCTTGGGCAAACCTTTGAAGTCTGCCCCTTTGAATTGCAATTTGAAGCTGCCAAGGAAGCAGACGTCGTCATCGGCGACTATAACTACGTCTTTAGTCCGCGAAGTTCGGTAGCGCGGTTAGGCGGGGGCACCAGCCCCGAGGGCAAGCCCAACCTTGTTATCGACGAGGCTCACAACCTGTTCGCTCGG
Organism: bacterium; assembly: GCA_022842225.1. Classification (GTDB taxonomy): domain Bacteria; phylum Bdellovibrionota; class FAC87; order UBA2466; family UBA2466; genus JALHPX01. The sequence goes on along the minus strand of JALHPX010000014.1, from coordinate 11,255 downwards.
GCGTTGGGCTATTACTCCCCGGAAGTATCCACGCAGACGTTGGAGAAAATGCGCGAGTCAGTAGAGTTTATCCCGCGTCGTTTTCAAGACGAAGTCGATAATCTCATCAGCGAGTGCCAGACCACCATTCGTCTCTGCCGTCCCGAAGGCATCACCAAACCGGAACTCATCGAGCCGCCGATCGATGCCTTTATGGAACAGGATTCCGCAGTGCGTGCGTTTCTCTCTCGCTATTTAGAATCCGACGTCGAAATCCAACCACGCGATGTCGTTCTGCGTTTGAGTTATTACTGGTCGGAATTTACGGCGGCATTGGAATTTGTCACGGAGCCCAAGCGGCCGGAGTTTTTTACTACGTTTCGACCTGGCCCCGCAGATGGAGGTTCGCTTCGCATCACATGTTGCGACGCCTCGGAGTTTATTCGGGGATGCTACGATGAATTTGGCCAGGTGGTGGGTTTCTCGGCGACTCTTAAACCATTTGATTATTACGCCAAACTCTCTGGCTTAAATCCCACTGAGATCAAAGTCTCCGAGTTCCAATCGCCCTTTGCAAAGAGTCAGCGCAAGGTGCTGATCATTCCCGAGATCTCCACTAAGTACAGCAATCGCGAAAAAAACTACGACAAAGTCGCGGCCGTTATTGAGCGGATCTCCGCCGTGAAGCCAGGAAATTACTTTGCGTTTTTTCCCAGCTTTGAATTCTTGGAAAAAGTAAAAGAGCGCTTCAAGATTCCGCCCGGCTTCATGACCTTGTCGCAAACACGGTACATGAAGGCCGCGGACGTCGATGGCTTCATCCATCATCTGCGCGAGAAAATAGTTCCGACGATTATCTTTGCCGTCCAAGGAGGGGTCTTTAGCGAAGGGGTGGATTATCCCGGCGATATGTTGATTGGTGCCTTTGTCATTGGTCCCGCACTTCCGAGTTTTGATTTGGAACGCGAACAAATGCGCGCCTATTATCAAGAGAACTATGGCGAAGGTTTTCACTACGCTTACAGCTATCCAGCAATGTCCAAAGCCGTGCAGGCAGCGGGTCGGGTGGTTCGTTCCGAAACCGACCGGGGCATTATCGTATTGATGGACAATCGATTTCTCGAACCCAATTACGCCCGCTCCATGCCGGCAGATTGGTTTAGCGATAACCCTCGCGAGCTGGTCTCCCGCGCCATCCTCAAGGAAGTTGCTGATTTTTGGTCGCAAAGCTGAAACAGTTTTTACAATAACGTCAAAAACTCTGTTTACACCGCCACCTGCTAGGGCTACACGACACAGCAGAGGGTAGGGATTATGAAAAACACACTGAAACTAGTATCCGGTCTTGTTCTGTCACTTGCTTCATCAGGCGCTTTCGCCGAACTCATTTGGGTTCCGATTCCGCCCGTTATCGTGGGGCCACCACCCGTGGTGCGGCCAGCCATTCCGACACACGTCATGACCACAGGAAACACGCTTTCCATCGCGCTTCCAGGCCAATTGCAGTACGACGAATTTGGTCGGGTCGTGAATAAATTACAGCGTATCACTCACTTTGAAGTCGTTGTTGGACCTGCCTCCACCGAGCGTGGTTGCTATCCGGCTTCTAAGGCGGATGGTCTGCGCAATTGGACGGGTGTTCTCTCGCCTTGGAAAAATATCTCGGCGACAACAAAGGTAGATACCTACGAGCGCAAGATGCCTGGCGATTCTAAAAAATGGACTGTGCACCAATTTGAAGTAAATGGTGGAACAGAAACTCCCGTTTCTCAGCTCAATATTTTCTTCCCCGCTGATAAACGCAGAATTGTGGAATGCCACTTCCAAGTGAATGTTACCAATTCTGACGACGATAATGCGGCAGCGGCTACTACTCGCTCCGCAGAATCTGCGACTTTACAAGCAGCTCCAGCCGGATCGGCTTTAGCGGCTCCTGCTGCTGCACCGGCAAAGAAAGGGCTGCCTCGTATTGAGGAAGTTCCTTCTGAGCAAGAAGAATAGAAGTTCACTAGGTAAGAAGAGGCGGTGGGAATTCATTTCCCGCCGCTTTTTTATTCATGGCGACAGCATTTTTTTTCGCGCGATTAGGGCTTCAACGACTCGGCTAATGAATAATGCCGCTAGGATGGGAACAGTAAAACAGGTGGCGAGTATCGTGAGAGCCCACCAGAGTCCCAGAAAGTGCGACACGTTGGGAGATACCAAAAGCAGTCCTAAATATTTGAAGGCGCCCCAGCTGTAAGCATAGAGAAATTCCTCACCGTGCGAAATCTCCCACATTCGACCATGGGCCCGACGATAAGGGAGGGTGCCCTGCCAATAGGCATTCTCCTCCGTGTAGCCAAAGACAATCCATTTGCGGATATGCGGTGCCGCATCTAGGGGCAGGCTTTCGCTGAGCGCACGCGTTTGTGGAGAATAAGCGTCGCGTAGGTGAATAAATTCATGCACCAATTCCAGTGGGCCGGTGGACGAGTTCACCACGACGATAAAACGATATGGCGTAGTATTCATCTCTCCGGCGAGAGGCCCATCATTGAAGTAAATCGAGGCTCGTCGCCCGAAGCGATCGTAGAAGGATGGATTGCGCTCCCGGCAGAAGCGACCGCCCATTGCCTTTAGGCGTTGATTGATCGGCTCAAAATCTTGGGCGATGGATTCAAAACCCGTCGGAGGTGCGTCAAAGCATTCATAGGCGTCTATGCTTGCAGCGTTGAGACAAACACAGCAGGTCAAACTGACCGCCCCGACCAATCGCACGAGAATGTTCTGCATTTGCCTAATAATAGACGAATACGGCGGGCTCCGATGCCCAGTTTTTTGGTTCCGCTTTTTATGCTGATGATGGTGGGAACGATGCTTTTCGTGCGTCAGCGTATTCGTCGCTAGCCCGTGACCTCCGACGCTTGCTCGGGCTTAATGAGTGCCCTTGGAGAATACTGCAGAATGAATCTGTTCCGCTAAGGCCGCCTGCCCCTCAGCAGAGAGATGGAAGCAGTCCGCTGCCATGTGAGAGGGTTCAGGGCGAATGGATGGTCGGGTGGCTACCGTCACTTGATTTCCATTCTTCGATAGGTTCAGCTTTTGGGCTAATTCCGGAAGGCGATTGTTCCAAGAAAGGATGCCGTTCTGAGCCAACATGATGCTACGGGAGGTTGAGTTGCCGTAGCTTCGATTTTGAGCGTCTGTTGTGAAAGCATCGCAAAGAGGGACTTCATCATAGACACGTTGACAACGTAGACCAGTAACTGAGTTTTCCTGGATCTCGTGTAGGTAAAATCTATAGAAAATATCCGTGATATTTCCAATTGGGATCAGTACCGCCATGGAGTTTTCATGTAACTCCAGCCACTCAGAGAGCGCTCTTTCATACATCTCGACAAAGTGGGGTTCGTTTAAAGGCATCAGGGACCATCCCGCGCAAGCATCGTTGTGGCCTATGAAAAAGATGGCGGTGGTATTTGCCTTTTTCGAATTCTTATCCGTAGCTGTTCGGCGAACTTGGTCAAGAAGATTGCTGGTGTGTGCGCCGACAACGCTGGCATTATCCAACTTTGTGGCCCCGATTTTAGCTGCAAGAACCTGCGGCCATGCCAATGTAGGCCTTGCGAGTTCTTGCAGGCCCCTAGTACGCAGCTGTTCCGCAATTTTTTCCATGCTCTGGAAGTACGAAAACTCCGATTCAATCTTGGTTAGGTTTGTATCCGCCATGGCGCCTGCGGTGAGGGAATCTCCGTAAGTTTCAAGGAAGACGGTTTGCGCTTCCTGCACTTTTTTTTCGCTACACGCGGTGGTGATGAAAGAGATTAGTAGCAATGGGATTACTGGAGAAATTTTCATAGGCGGTCGAAAGTAGACAGAATGTTGGGGGTGGGCAAGGAGCGTGGCGTCTTGGAAATTAGGTTGATTCTTATTCGTGCTGTTCTTGGTAGCTATTTTCGTGGTGGTCCCCGCGCGTTTCCGGCGGGTTAGATTAATCTTAAGATTAAGTGTTAATCGTTAAGGAATTTCCATGGGTTGGGTGGATATCGGAATAATCAATCGGAGAGGGGGGGATTCGAACCCCCGATACACTTGCGTGTATAACGGTTTTCAAGACCGCCGCGTTCAACCACTCTGCCACCTCTCCACGGGTCGCCCGAAAAGGGCGTATGGCAACAAACTCTTAAAATAGATAAAGAGTTTCGGTTAAGGCCGCCTATGCTATCTTTTTTGCGTGGCGGCAACCAGAGACAACTTCACTTTTTCTTGGCCCTTTTTCAAGGTCCTATTGGATGGCGAATCTATCGTCGATGTGCCTCGCCTCGAAATCCAAACGATGGAGGAGGCCACCAACTTCATTCAGGCCTATGGTTTTGACCCGGGGGACGCCGAAGACGTCGACCTTATGTGGCGGGCGTTCGATGAGTCAGTGACCTTTCTAGAGCGGTCTATTGCCGATCCGGAGTACCCCAAAGTCCCCGATCACCTGCGAAACCGCAAAGCCGTAAACGATATCCGTCGCCTGCTACTGATTGCCTCGGATAAGTCGGCCGGCACCGACCAGATATTTACCTGCGCGATTCTGCGTCTGATGCATCTCTATATCCACATTCATCACGACCCGCGCCTGCAGTTTTTTGATGAAGTGCAGAACCAAATTTTAAATCGCCTGGAGAACTACCTCTACGTCGATTCCGAAAAAGGCGTCACTTATCTGGGTAAGCCCGAGGATCCGCAAAACTCCATTAAGCTGGTTTATTTCAAGAAGAAAGACCGCAAGGATCGAGAACGCGAGATCATTAAGCTTTTGCACAAGAAGGAAAATGCGGTCGAAGAAATTTACGACCGCATTGGCTTTCGGTTAGTTACTGAAACCAAGTTTGATGCGATTCGGGTGGTTCGACTACTCGTCGAGAAAAACATCATTAGTGTGCCAAACGTTCGCCCCGGCCGTTCGCGCAATCGCTTGGTGGATTTCAAACGTCTGGTATTTGAAGTCGAGCGCATTCACACCCATTTTGGCAAAAACAACGGGCCTACACCGTACATTGAAAAGATGATTCGTCGTCTGGATAGTCGGATTGGCTTTAGTCGATTGGGTCGCAGTCTGATTAATCCTCATACTAGCGAGCATTACCGCGCTATCCAGTTTACTTGCCGGGAACTTGTCCGTATTCGCAATCCTCAGTACCAAGCGTATGAGAAATTGCGTGTGCAACTCTCCAATCTCCATGGCGGGGATCAGGTCCTAAACGAGGCATTCCCCACTCAAGTCCAAAAATACCTGCACGTGTTCTTCCCCTACGAGCTGCAAATTATGGATGTGAAGTCCTACGCCGACAGCATCTTTGGTAAGAGCAGCCACGAAGAATATCGTCGGAAACAACTTGAATCGGCGCGTCTACGATTGTTTGGTAGACGCCCCGCATAAACCGCTGCCTTATTTCCGTCGCTCCAGTGCATCAGCTCCACCCCGTTGAATGCTATAATTTAAGTACATGAGCGACGGGCAAAAATTCTATCTAGGAATTAATGGCGAACAAGCAGGCCCGTTTTCCGAAGAGGAAGTCCGCGCCAAGATGCAGGCGGGCGAAGTCTCCAGTGAATCGCTGGTATGGTACGAAGGGCTCGCCGAGTGGCAGCCGATTAGTTCCGTTACCTACTTTAATCCATCGGCAACAGCCCCGCCCGCACCGGGTGACCCTGTTGCGCCCGCACAACCCGAGGAAGAAGCGCGCGAAAAGACGATTGCAGCGGTTGCAGCCCCAGCCCCTATGCAGGGCGGGATGGCGGGTAAATTTAAGCCCCTTAGCCAAGTTTTGAATTCTCCTTCAGCAGGGGCCCCGGCCCCAAAAGCCGACGACGATGCAGATTCCTCCGATGCTGAGGAGCCCGAACCCAGTATTTCGGGCTTTGCAGGCCGAGGTGTCTCGCGTCCACCCCCCGAGCGCGAGCCCGAAAGACACGAACCCGCTTGGAAAAAAAAGGGCGCTAAGCCAAGCGCTCCGGAAAAAGGCGAAGTCATTCTCACGTTTGCATTACACGGCAAGAAACCTCGCGCGGTATTCGGTGCCAAAGAAGGCGTCTTTTCTGCGGCCAGCAGCCGAATGGGTGTCGTACTGGGCTCCGCTGCCGCTGTGTGTGCGCTCGGCTTCGGAGCATTTTATTTGTACTTAGAAAACACCGAAAACAATTTACCGACCGAAGTAGTCGTCAAAAAAATCGAACCCCGCGATGTGCGCTTAACGCGCGCTAAAGACAACGTCATTCTTAATCCAGCGTTAGGCGTCACCGAGTTGCAGAAGCTGTTGGCTGAGAACAATAAGGACTCTATCGGCAAATCTGCTTATCAAGCGCTCGAATTATATTTTTGGGAAAAGCAGGATTACAAAGGTCTAGGTGATCTCGCCATGGGTGTGGGCGAGCATACTAAGGCGGTGGAGTTTTACCTAAAAGATCCTCGTCTCGTCGTGGCGGCGGAAAAAGCGTACATCGCTCTCTTTGGCTCGGCGACCGATCCAGAGATCAAGAAAAAAGCGCTGTTGGCGCAAATTGAAATCTTGCTGGGGCCACTGAAAAGAAAAAACGACGCCATCGCGCAGATTCGGCTTTTTGAGAAAACTTTTCCCGGCGAGCCGCATCCCTATCAGTTCTACACTTTGCCGGCGTCGAAGCAGATCGCTGAACTATTTGAGCGCACTTCTTACTATTTCCTGGCCAACTTAAATGGTTTTATCGACGGGGAATTCCCGCATATGAAGCTAGCGACTGCGCCTGTGGTGGAAGTTCGCAGAGAAGGCGATCGCTATCGCGTTACCGGTAGTTACAAAGGCGAAGTCCGACTTTATCGCGATAAGTTAAAGGGTGTTTTTCTGCATTTCTGGTTAATCGACGGACAGTGGTACGTCACCGAAACCAATCTCACCGCGGACCGAAAACGATATGCCGCGGAGAAAAAAGAGCAGCTCTTTAACAAGACCAGCGATGAAAACGCGATGTTGAAGTACCTGGAAAGTATTTTTAACCAAGAATTCCCTCGCACGCCTCTGCATGAACGTGCTCCTCGTAACACCGCCGCCAGTGCGCCTCGTGGTGAAGACACTCCCTAACTCGCGTTCTTTGCGAGGTCCAAAAATCCCCGACTTGTTAAGACCCCGCTAACACTTTTTTCAATCGGATCTTAGACACTTACGTACGTTTTCCCCACTGCGACTCGCGCTGGGATTTTTTAGCTTTACATCGCTAGGAGCGCCGTGAATTATTCGAGATATTCCGATAAAAAGTTTCTAGCTGAGTAGCACGTCTGTGGAGTTGTATAGAAGGGGCCTCTTGCCGTAAAGCACCACCACTATTTTCAAGGGTCCCTTCTCCCATTTTGCAGCCCCGCTCGCTCCACCAGGACGAGCGGGGTTTTTGCTTTTGGCCTTTAACATTGCCAAGCCCACGCGCGGAAAATAGATTTCTCTTTTGAACGCTGGAAGATCAATAGGCTGGTTCTACGAACTGGTAGACCGTTTGTGGCAGTTTTTCGCGCGCACAGTCTTTGTGCGTTTCGTCTTTGATTTGCCTGTCGAGTACATCCGCGCCGAGGCCAGCCAGAAGAGGCTCACTTTCGTTCTCAATCGCGGCGGCCTGCTCGAGTGGTTGATTATCTCCAGCTGGTGCCGCGCGCAGGGCATGGGCGGCGTCGTCTTCGCCAATCGGCTGCGCATCTTACTACTGAGTCGGCCCAAAGCTTTTTTCTCGATTCTTTTTGGCACCAAAACCTACGAAGACATCTTCCTTTCCGACTTAAACGGCCTGCGACTTGTATTCATGACCGGCCGCGAACGCTCGCGCCTGCATGTTCCCACCCCTTCTGAAAAACTCTTGAGCGGTGTGCACGCTCGTCTGTCGGCTGAGAAACAGGATCACTCCGTCGTCTTCATCCCGGTCTTTATTTTGTGGCGCAAGCATCTGCGCGGCGCCGGTCGCAATCCGAGTGAATTTCTATTTGGACTGAGTTCTGCTCCAAATTGGATCGGAAAATTTTGGTTTCTTCTGCGCAAGCGAGATGACTCTGTCGTTCGCGGGTTACCACCTGTGCCTTTAGAGCTCACAGACCGTGCGGAAGCTGTCGAAGAATCCGAATCCATGCGCGTGGCAAAGCAGACCCGCAGACGCATCCTTGTCTCTCTGAGCCAAGAGACTCGGGTGGTGCTTGGACCGCGCTACCGCTCGCCCAGCTTGGTGAAAGAAACTATTCTGCGCGACCCCGAAGTTCAGAAATTAATCGACGAATTAGCGCGCGCGGAGGGCGTCGATCGGCGCAAGATTATGTCGCGCGCGTACCAGCTCCTTACCGAGATCGTCGCCAGCTACAGTTATCGCGTCATCGAAGTGCTCTACGTTTTGCTGACTTGGCTTTTTTCCAAAGTGTTCGATGGTTTGGATTACAAGGAAAAAGAGTGGCAGCAGGTGCGTGAGGTTATGAAGCACAAGCCCGTAGTGTTTGTGCCCTGCCATCGGAGTCACCTGGATTATCTGGTAATTCCTTTTCTCATGTTTGAACACCACATGGCGACACCGTTTATTGCGGCGGGAATCAATCTGTCGTTTTGGCCAGTGGGGCCCTTGTTGCGTGCGGGTGGGGCTTTCTTTATTCGCCGCTCGTTTCGCGGCGACGTGCTCTATAGCTTATTGTTGCGCAAGTACGTGCAGTACCTGCTGCAGAATCGTTACAACACAAAGTTCTTTATCGAGGGCACTCGCAGTCGTTCAGGCAAGATGCTGGCCCCGGCATACGGCATTTTGAAAATGGTCTTGGAGAGCTGTTCGCGCAAAGTTGTCGAGGATATCGCGCTCATTCCTGTTTCCATCTGCTACGACGAAGTGCCAGAGCAGGGAAGTTACAGCCGCGAAGCCGGCGGTGGACAAAAAGTGAAAGAGAGCGCCGCAGGGCTCTTAGAATCTCGCAAGATCGTTCGCCGCCGTTTTGGCAAAGTTTATGTGCGCTTGGGCGAACCGGTGTCCGCACGCCAAGCGCTAGAAAACGGCGAAAAACGCGACGAAGATTTCACGCTTACTTTGCAAAAGGCCGCTTTTAAGATCTCCAAAACGATCTGCGATGTGACGCCGATTACGACCAAGTCGATTGTGTCCACTGTGGTTTTATCGTCTAAATCGAACGCGCTCACGTACGAGCAATTGATGGGGTATGCGCGTTGGCTGGCGGAATATGTCCGGGTGGCGCAGATGCCATTGAGCACTCCGGACGAGGATTCCTTTGCCCGCAGTTTAGAGCAGACTGTCCGCCGTCTGATCCGAGGCAGTATTTTGTTGGTAAACGAAGGTGTGCCTCGTCAGTACCAATGCGATCCCCGGCGCCGCACGCTGCTTAATTTCTATAAGAATAATTCTATTCACTGCTTTGTGGTCCCGTCGATAACCGTGCTTAGTGTTCTTTCTTGGATCCGCGCGGATGCTCCGGGTAAAGGTACTCAGGGTATGCACGATGAGATTGTGCAGCGCGCCCTCTCTCTGCGGGACCTTTTGAAGTTTGATTTCTTTTTCAGTCCGCGCCGCGATTTTGAGCAAGATATCCACCGTGCCGCCGCGTTTCTCTTTGGCGAATCAAATTGGCAAGCCGGCAATCCGGTTCCAACAGATGCGGATGGATTATCTATTTTTACCCGGACCTTGGGGGAGCTTTTGGAGAGCTATCTCTTGATGGGACTTTACTTCTCGCAGACGGGTGAATCGCGCTGGGAGAAAAGGGCGCTGCTCAACAAGATAGTGAAGTTTGCGGAGTCACGCTTGGCGATGAATGCACTTCGGTATCCCGAGTCTATTTCCGTCTACAACTTTGGCAATGCGCTCTTGTGGTACGAGCACATGGGCTGGATCCAGCTCAAGAAGAGTGAAGAAGGTTCGTTTGTTGATCGAGTGGTCGAAGGCGAAACGATTCAGGACTCAGTCCGCAAAATCTCAGACTGGATCGACCTGATGGACGAGAACCCCCGCTCTTTTTTTCAAGCTTAGGCTGCTTTTTCGTCAGGATTGATCGGGGCAACTTTCTTCGAGAACATCTCTTTTGGGAATGGGAGATGATTTACTTCGATTTCGCGCATAAACGACGGCAGATTTCCGGTCGGATTTAGCGCGCCAATAATCTTACCTGTCGGTGTGCGTCCCGTTTGTTCGAAGAGATAAACATCATTTGTGATGTAATTGCCCTGCAAGTCCATGCCGAGGCCTTCGGAGATGTGGGTGATTTTCCGAGATCCATCTGACAAGCGTGATAGCTGCACCATGATGTTAATAGCAGCGGCGACTTGTGCACGAATAGCCTGCACAGGGACTTCTGCATCGGTCATCAGGGCAAGTGTTTCCAAGCGAGTCAGACACTCTTTGGGGTTGTTGGAGTGGACAGTGCCCATGGAACCCGAGTGACCGGTGTTCATAGAGCTGATTAAGTCCAGGGCCTCGCCGCTTCGCACTTCACCGACGATTACGCGATCGGGTCGCAGACGCAGTGAAGATTTAACGAGATCGCGCAAAGTAACTTGTCCTTTGCCGTATTCGTCGGCAGGGCGCGCCTCAAAGAAAACCACGTGCTCATTGTGAACTTTTAATTCCGCGGAATCTTCGAGAACGACAATCCGTTGATCAGGCGCGCAACGGCTGGCGAGAATACCCAGAAGAGTGGTTTTACCAGATCCCGTACCGCCGGAGACGATGATGTTCTTTTTTAAGTACAGGCACACATCGAGAAAGCGTGCCGCATCTGTCGTCAGCGCACCTTTGCCGATCAAGTCTTTGAGAGAAAGCTTTGTTTTAGAAAATTTACGAATAGCCACCGTGGTGCCATTGCGTGCGACGGGGGGAACCACAGCGTGGATACGTGAACCGTCAGGCAAGCGGGCATCGAGGAAAGGGCGCTCGTCGTCAATCGGGCGTCCGACGAACTGCGCGATATTGCGAACCGCCGCCATCAGAGAGTTGGCGTCTTCAAACTTGGCGTCGGTCTTAAATACCTTTCCGCCGCGTTCAATAAAGATGGTGTCAGGTCCGTTGATCATGATTTCCGAAACCGAGTCGTCCTTGAGAAAGGCGAGAACTGGTTTAAGGAAGACCTGGACTGAGTGTTCAAATACAGACATGTATGTAGCCCCTAACTATTGCGCACTAACTATTGAACAACGATTTCGCCGCGCGCGCCGGACAATGCATCAAAAAATGGATAGGTACCTGCCGAAGGTTCCAGCGTAATTTCTGTCACTCGCTCACGAGTGAGCTCTCTTTGTAATTCAAAG
>JALHPX010000013.1:14708-17232 GCA_022842225.1 bacterium | reverse complement strand
CGCCGTTACGGCCAAACGCTTGGTTTGAGGATAAGCCCGGTAGGAAAAAAAAGAATAGCGATGCCCAGAGCCAGATGGTCCCCAACCCTTTTCTTGAAGACCGGATTGACATCATTTTTAGAAAATTTGGATAGGAATAGTCTAAACGAAAAGCCATTTCAACCTGGTCATTGCAACTACGGCGCTCTGGCAGTTAAATGGCAGCAATATCAAGGGTATGGGGGAGGTTCGGATGCAAAGTATTTTTATCGCTGGAGCAGAGGGACACCTGGGTCGTCACACTGTTTTGCACTTCCTAAATCAAGGTTACCGGGTCTTTGGCTCCGCATGGAAAACGGCAATGGTCACCGAGGTCACCGAATGGGTGCGTGCTCAGTGTGGCCGTCAGGCCCCTTTTGAGGCCTTTGCCGCCAGCCTCTCAGCGGAATCTGAGGTCCAAGCCCTGGCTGCTAAGTTGCAGACCCAGGACCCGACGTTGAGCAAAGTGGTGAATTGCGCCGGTGGCTTTGAATGGGTAAAGCTTGCCGATTCTACTTTTCAACAAGCGCAGTTCTTAATGGACGCAAACTTTTACTCGAATTGGGCTTTGCTCAAACATTGGATGCCGTATCTCGCAAAAAACAAACAGGGCCGAGTGGTGGTGATTTCGGCGGCTGCCTCGACGAAGCCCGCCGGCGCCGGGATGGGTTTGTATGTGGGTTCCAAAGCGGCTCTCAATGCACTTGTGGATTGCGCAAACGAAGAATACGCGCAAACCGGTGCGCACGTGCGGGCCGTGTTCCCGACGATTATTGATACGCCCCGAAATCGCGCTGACATGCCGACCGCTGATTTTTCGACGTGGATGACTCCCGCGCACGTTGCCAAACTAATCGAAGAGAAATTGGCGTAGTGGTCTACAAAACGCACATCTTGCCACTCGCGATTCGCGAGCATTCTTTTAATTTGGAGTGTCTGGAGAACCTCGATGCTTCCGTCGACGAGATGTTTGCGGAGTTAGAGCGTCGCAAGAGCCAGGAGATGCTTGAGGAGCTGTGTCCGTATTTTGGCGTGGTCTGGCCTGCGGCCCAAGCGCTCAGCGAGTGGATGAGTGAGAATCTGTCGACGCATCTGGCAGGGAAAAGTTTTTTGGAATTGGGCTGTGGATTGGCGTTGCCGAGCCTCTTGGCGGCGCGGCTGGGTGCGGCGGTGACTGCGACGGACTTGCACCCAGATGTGCCGATTTTCTTCGAACGCAATATCCGTCGGAATCTAGCGGGTGGGAATGCCACGCCGGTATTTGCATATCTCGATTGGCGCCAATTGCCGGAGCAAGCGGCACCCTGGGACTGGATTGTCGCGAGCGACGTCCTCTATGAGCGCTCGTACGCGGGCACCTTGCTTAGTTTTTTGGAGCGGCATTTAAGCCGCGGAGGTCAGGCGCTTGTTGCCGATCCACAGCGGCCTTTTTGCGAACAATTTGAAAAACAAATTCAGGAAAGCTCACTGCGGTTTGAAAAGCATATCTGGCCCGTGAAAACGCTGGGCCAGCCTTGCGTGATCTACCGCCTTGATAGAAAAGATCCCTCATGAAGCGAACGCTCTGTGTTTTGTTTTGCGCAGTTTTCTGTTTGTCGGCATCTGCCGCAGCTCTTGTTCTCAATGGCAAGGGCTTGCGAACGGCGACGTGGTTTAAAGTAAAAGTGTACGAAGCGAGTCTTTTTCTCACCAAAAAAGAAACCAGCGCCGATGCCATTCTCGCGAGTGGTGAACCCAAGCGGCTGGAGCTCGCCTTTCTGCGCGACGTTTCTGCCGACGATATCCAGAAGGCTTGGAAAGACTCGTTTGAGAAAAACTGCAAGACCGATTGCGAAGCCGATGCGACCAAGCTGGCTCAGATCAAAGCCATGGTTACCAGTGTGAAAGAGGGCGACAAGATGTTGTTCGAATTAAACGCCCAAGGAGTCACTCCCACTATTGGCGGAAAAACCGCAGCGCCCCTCCTCTCGCCTAGTTTTAGTCGTAATTTTCTGGCGATTTGGTTGGGAGAGCACCCGCCTAATGAATCCCTCAAGCAGGGACTTCTGGGCACTCCATGATCCAAGCGTACAAAGAAGTCCTCCGCTTGCCTCGCCCGGTTTGGATTTTATTTTGGGCGGGCGTTATCAATCGCATGGGCAATATGGTTTTGCCCTTCCTCGCTCTGTACAGCAATCAGGTTCTGGGTCTGTCCGCTGCCGATGCGGGCATCATCGTCACGATTTATGGTGTAGGCGCCTTGGTTGCCGGCGCTATTGGGGGCTGGCTGTGTGATCGGTTTGGTGCCGTTCATATTTTAATTGGATCGCTATTGGTGTCAGCGGTCTTTCAAGTCTCGTTGTCGTTTGTTTTTAATCCCTACGCCTTTGCGTTCGTTACATTTTGTCTAGCCGTTGCCGTGGAGAGTTTTCGTCCTTCGCTACTCACTCTTGCGAGCCAGTACGGGCCGCGCGAGCAGCAGCGGCAGACATTTGCACTCATTCGTATGTCGGTGAATTTGGGAATG
>JALHPX010000013.1:0-14698 GCA_022842225.1 bacterium | reverse complement strand
ATTCTCCTGTGCTCTTGTTTTGGTTCAACGCATCGACTTCGGTATTGGCAGGGCTGGTGGTTTGGATTGCACTCGCGCGCCGGATTTTTGTAGGGGATGCCGAGGAGCAGCCCGATCGCAAACTCAGTTTGTTTGATTCTCTCCGCCTTGCATACACCGACCGTAGATTGATGTGGATGTTGTGCGCGGTGACACCGGGGCTCTTGATTTTGTTTCAACACGAATCGGCGCTGCCCTTGATTCTCACCAACGACATGCATCTCACCGAGGCCGATTACGGTGCGATCTTTACCGTGAATACGCTGCTGATTGTCGCTTTTGAAATTTGGCTGACATCGTCGATGGCACGCTTTGGACCCAAGCAGATCATGGCCGGTGGGAGTTTGCTTGTGGGCTTGGGGTTTGCGCTGATTTACTGGGTCAAGACCCCCATTCATTTACAGCTCATGACGGTGGTTTGGACTTTTGGCGAGATGTTGCTCTTCCCTATCGCGATTAGTTACGTCAGTGAGATCTCTACGCCGCGCACGCGAGGCAGCTATATGGCGGCGTATGGAGTGGCAGTAAGCCTCAATCTAGTTTTAGCCCCCATGTTGGGTACCGGCATTTGGCAGGCGTATGGTTTGGGTTACTACTCGGTATTTTGTTTGCTGCTAGGAATCGTAGGCGCCGCTATTTTGTGGGGCTCGAAAGAATGAGTTCTTCTTCGCCGAGCTGGATCGATGCGCACTGTCACCTCTCCGATCCGAGAATCTACGACGCTCTTGATGGGGTCTTAGCTCAATCTCGCAGTGCGGGAGTGGGGAGGTGGGTGCTGGCGGGGTACTCTCCAGATGATTGGCAGCGGCAATTGGATTTAAAGAAAAGGCTCGGCGACCAAGTGGTTTTGAGTTTTGGTCTGCACCCTTGGTGGGTCATCGAGCAGTCGTCTGAGAATACCGATGCAGGCCTGGCCAAGCTAGAAAACCAGTTACCGCAGGCGCAGCTTTTGGGCGAGTTGGGGCTCGATGGCTATAAAGAGCGCAAGGCTACTCTTGTTAAGCAATTGCCGATTTTTGAAAAGCAACTGCTGCTCGCGCGGCAGTTCTCTAAACCCATTGTGCTGCACATTGTGGCAGCGCACGATCAGGCTCTTGCTGCATTAAGAGCCCAGGCGCCTTGGAAGGGCTGGGTGCATTCTTTCAGCGGCAGCGCCGAACAGGCTGCGGTTTATCTCGACCTGGGCCTGATGATTTCCCTAAGCGGCAGTGCCACGCGGTTGCCCGAGGCAAAACTAAAGAAATTGCTGGCCGCCATCCCGCCCGACCGGTTGTTGTTGGAGACGGATTCTCCGGACCAGGCCCCCCACCTCGAGGGGATAGAGCCGGGCGCGCTAAATGCTCCTGCCAATCTGCCCAGAATCGCGGAGCACCTGGGGCATTTTTGCGGCCAGAATGCCCGGGTTCTGCTAAACCGGAGCTTAGAAAATATTCAGAGAGTGCTCTAGATGAAGGACTTACAAGACATCCCCGAAACTCCAGTCAGTGAAGCGGCGCCTATTCTGTCGTCTGTGCCACCTTCTATCCGGAGCGCGCCGACCGAAGAATACCGTCTGCATCGCCGTTTTGATCGGATGGGCCGGCTCATTGGCAATGCGCCGATGGCCACCTTGATGCAATCGCATGTCATGGTGCTGGGTCTGGGCGGAGTGGGATCGTGGGCCGCCGAATCGTTGGCGCGTTCGGGTGTGGGCAAGATCACATTGGTGGATTTCGACGAAATTTGTATCACCAATACCAATCGCCAGTTACACGCGCTGTCGGGAATGGTTGGCACGAAGAAAGTCGCGGCCATGGGCGCGCGTCTCAAGCAGGTCAACCCCGGCATTCAGGTGCGGATGGTCGAGAAGTTCTACAACGCCGATCATTGTGCAGAAATTTTTGAAGAGCCAGTCGATCACGTCATCGACGCTATCGATAACGTAACAGCGAAATGCCACCTGCTGGCGTACTGTCGCCGTGAAAAGATTCCTGTCATTACCTCTACTGGTTCGGCCGGGCGCCTGGATCCGTCTTTTATTCGCATTGCGGACCTGGCGGTAACCGAGGTGGATCCTTTGGCGCGCGAAGTAAGAAGAATTCTCCGTCAACGGCATGGCTTTCCGCCTGTTCATGGAGAGCTGTTCGGAATTCCTGCGGTGTACTCGGTGGAGCACCACTCGGATCCGGAGGAATTGAATTACGATAAGGGCAAGGGCTTTCAGTGTGTTTGTCCGCAGGGCGACAATCGCTTGCACAGTTGCGACGATAGAAATGTGATTTTAGGAAGTGCCAGCTTTGTGACCGGAACGTTTGGGCTGTTCTGCGCATCACACGTTGTGCGCGCACTAATTCAAAATCGAAATTAGCTGCGGGCAGGCACTGCGCGCAGTTTGCGTTGGCGTTGCGGGAAGTAGTTGCGAGGCAAGAGCTCAAACGCCTCCTCCCGGCTGACAAAAAGATTAAATCTCACCAGATGAAAGAGCGCAGCCACGCCGTCTTTCCAATTGATCTTTTTTCCCTGCAGGTAAGTCCGCGGATAGTAATGAATAGGCAATTCAAAAATCCGGGCGCTGGTTTTAGCTATATAGGCCGTCAGTTCGATTTCTATTCCGAATCGATCCGAGCGAAGGCGCATGGCCTTTACAAGGTCCGCGCGAAAAATCTTGTAGCAGGTTTCCATGTCCGTAACATAGATGCCCGAAAGCAGATTGCTCCAAAAGGTAAGGAAGCGATTCACAAAGTAATGGTACGTGCGGTGCACTTGCGTCACGCTCTGCTTAAAGCGGCTGCCATAAACGACATCTGCGCGTTCGGCCAGCAGAGGAACAAGCAAATCGGGAATATCGCGTGGATCGTATTCAAAATCCGCATCCTGGATCATCAAAAGATCGCCCGTCACATGCGCAAGACCAGAGCGAATCGCAGCGCCTTTGCCGCGATTTTCCGGCAGGAAGACCGTTTTAACGTGGTAACGGCGTGCCACGTCTTCTAGAACCTGGCGTGAGCCGTCCGTCGAGCAGTCATCCACCAAAATCCATTCGCGCTCGATAGGGCACGGCGTATTTAAGAGCATATCGAGAACTTCGCGAAGTGCCGGAGCTTCATTAAAAACGGGAATAATGACGGACAGTCTTGGCATTTTCGTATCCTCAGGCCAAAATTTGCGTTCAAATAGCTCGCAGCCAGCATAGCAGTTCCAGGTCGCCTACGGGAGGGCGTTCAAATAATGCACGACAAACAGACTTCGCAGGGTGTCGTGCCGGCCAAAAGGCCAGTGGATAGCGCCACCTTAGCCATCGGTGCCTTAGCGGTGCTCTGTGCCATAGCGCTAGGCATGGGGGCTGCAGTGGATTTTAACGTCTATTACACCGCGGCACTGCACTTTCGGAATCAGGGGTGGGGAGCTGTGTACGATCTGCACGGGCTGACTCCTTACAAGTACCACCCGATTACGGTGTTTGTTTTTCTGCCTTGGAGTTTGTTCTCATTTACCGTCGCGAAATGGCTTTGGGCGATCTTTAACGGTTGGTTGATTTGGGACATCCATCTCCGAGCGAAGCGGTATTTCAACGTTTCGGCCGCCGTTGTGCTCGTGGGGTTTGGATTTTGCGTGCACGCTCTCACGTGGCAGCTGAAGTTCGGCAACGTCACCTTGTGGATGCTTTGGGCAGTTCTCTTTGTCGCG
This sequence comes from bacterium, assembly GCA_022842225.1. Classification (GTDB taxonomy): domain Bacteria; phylum Bdellovibrionota; class FAC87; order UBA2466; family UBA2466; genus JALHPX01. The sequence continues at coordinate 10,993 of JALHPX010000013.1, read as the reverse complement.
ACCGAGCGGCGAGTTTGGTTGAGAGAGTGCATGACGAGCTTTCTCATTCTGGTCAAAGCCACCTGGCTGCTGTGGCTAGGAGTGTTTCTCGTAACAGGCCATTGGCGCCGCGTTTTTCATCTTACCCTCTGGCTCTGTGGTTTTACTTTCCTGGTCTGGATTTGTTTTGGCTTGGCGCCTTTTGAGAGTTGGTGGGCAACTCTGGGGGATCCCACGCATGCACACAATTACCCCAAGAACGACAACCAATCGCTCTTTGGATTGACCTATAGAAACAAGAGCGTCGTGGGGGATGTTTGGACTTGGATGATCGGTTGCTGGGTGTTTGCGGCTTTGTTCTTGTGGAAAACCTGGCCCTATCGTCGACAAGAGAGCGCCGTCTTCCTAGCGACGGCTGTGCTGTGGCTATGGTGTGGTCCGATGTCGTGGATTCACCATCAATTGTTACTGTTGCCCATCATTGTTGGATGCTTGCGCGGTTTAGAATGGAATCACTGGACGAAGGATCATGCGCTGCTGGGATTGGTCTGGATAGCGCTCAATGGAACCGGAGAGTTGTTTCTGCAACGCGGGGGCTTTACCTGGGCGCACCAAGCCGGAATGCCTCTGATCGGGTTCGCGACGCTGATCTGGCTCTTGCCTAGATTCTACCGTTGCCCGCAGCTTTCTTTAGAACACAAATAAGATCGCCAAACGGGGGCATTTTGCTCCAGGCGCAGAGGGTTTTGGCGCAGGTAGAATTCCGGGAAGCTTTCAAAATCGACGGTACAGCGCTCGAGTACCTTGGTAGAGTCGCCCACCGGCGCTTCGGCCCCACCGCGGGTGAGAATGCGAAACGGCTCTGGATTGGGCGCCTCGCACCACTTGCGGTAAAAAACCTCGATATCCCCAAGTTCGCGCAGCTCTGTCATCGCTACGTTGTCCGGGCGATAAAAATAAGCCTCCATGCCGGTAGAATGAAAGGGATGGATCGTCCCATATCGTGCCAAGGCGAGGAAATGCGGATTGGTAGAGTAGATCCGTTTTTGGAGCACTAGCTCTTTGCGCGTGGGCGTTACGATTAAGTACACCAGCGCAATCAAATTTATTCCAACTAACACCCGGTAAGCCATTCTCTGGCGGATGCCGGCTAGCTTAGGCGTGCGTTGCACTGCCATCGGAATCAGAAACGGGAGCAGCATTGCAATGGGAAACAAGAACCGAGCCTCTTTGTGGGCAATCAAAGAATGCACGACAAAATAAGCCACTCCCATCCAGGTGAAGAGGTGATGGGGCCAACGGTACCAAGCGAGCAGGGTTGCCGCTGTCGCCGCGAGCGAAAGGGGAAAGAGGAAATGCAGAGACGGCAAGTAGAGGTAGGCAAAAAACGGATCAGTCCCAAACTCGTGAGACTTTCCCTGCACTAAGTTTTGATGGAAGTAGTTCCAGATCGGAGCCGTCCAATAGCCATAGCCCCACCGCTCGACGGGAAGAGCGAGCAGCGTGGGTACCATGCCTGCCAGCACGAAAACAAAAAGCTGTTGCGCGTTTGCCTTCTTCTCTCGCCACAGCCATAGAAAAAATCCCAACGCAAAGATCGCAGAGGGAAAACGAACGGCGACCGCAATACCCGTTAAAAATCCAGCGGCCGCGAGCAATGGCTTGTCCAGAGAGCGTGTCGAGAGCAGTACTGTCATCGCATAGAGCAAAAATATCGTCGTAAATGTCTCGCCCGATGTGCGTACGGAGAGATAGGGGATGAACCAAAGCAGCGCTTGCAAGCGCAACATCCAGCTTTGCAGCGGTGGCTCTAGCCATTGGGTCGCTCTTGCGGAAAGCAGAGCGAGCCCCCCCCATGTCAGCAATCCTGACAAAAAACGAAAACTCGTGGCCCACGTAAATGGGTTATCAATCCCCAGTGCAAGCCAGGCCTTTGCGATTAGATAATAAAGCCCGGGTTGGATCCACGATCGCATCGCGGTTCCGTATTCCCAGCGCAGGGCGGACTCTGGAGTCTTGCCCAATTTGAAACCGGCAAACTCCAAGATCTGAAAATGTTCATCATAGTGATGAAAAGTACTGCTGCGAATCGCAGCGGCACACATCAGAACAAAGCTAACGGCAAGCCAGCGCTGCGTCTCGGATCGTCGATAGAACGCTCGAAAGTGGGTAGCCGTCTGATCCATTTGGGCAACATCCCACGATGGCCCGTGTGTTGCAATTGCATGTCGCGAGTAATCAAATGCGGAATGAAAGATTAAAATCAAAAGCAGTGAGTGGCCACCTCCTGCTGGTTGCGGTGATGGCAAAGCTCGTTGTATCGAGCTCAATTTCGGTTGCCCAAGATGGCGAAGGTCGTCCGATTAATCGGTGCCGCTTTTTTATCGAGGCGATCTACACTCATACGGGCTCGCCGGCAGGGTCTCAGAAAGGCACTGCGAGACCCGAATCGGTACCAAACGCGGGCGCGCCGAGAGAAGTTTCGACGGTGAGTGTGCAGCCCCTGTATGGATTGCAACCGACTTTTTTGCCGCTTCCGGCGGTTGGCAAGAACATGCTCCACGAATGGTTTCTCCCAGAAGGAGAGGCACCGGAGCGATTGATTCGTGAAATTTTGGAGGCCGTGGGTAAAGAGCGGCTGCGAGTAGGGGAGCCTAGTCGTAATGTGGCGGATGGCTCTTATGCCGACTTTACTGCCCGTCGACTATCGGAAGTTTTAGAGTGGGCTCGGCACCGGTCCGGCGATCCACTAGCGGGCGAAGGCGTTAAAGTCGCTGAGTTGCCTCTGAGAGATTCTCCAAGAGAATGGCTGCGGCTTTCTTTGCGCCGGCATCCCAATGGCAAAGTGGTTTTGGCGTTACATTACCCCGAGCGTCCCTCGCGCTTTTTCGAAACCGAACTCACTCATTCTGTTTTTAACTCGAGTCCACTGGGCCAGCCCCGGGAGTTTGCCCGGCTGGTACACGGCGACGTGACTCTGGAAGCGCTTGGGCAGTTTGTCGAACAAATGGCGCGCGAACGCGGAGCTGAGAATCCTCAGGCACTTGCTGCGGAGTTTGTGCGCAAACGCAAAGCCGCGCTCTTGGCGACTGCCGAAGATTACTTGCGCGCATCGCCGCAACATTTTGATTTGCAGCCGGTGGCTTGGTTTCGCCATGATTTTATTTGCACCGATAAATTGAAGATGTCCCTGGCCGGCGCTATCGAGTTTACGTTTAAACTCGATGCAGAGGGAGGAATCAGTTTGCTCTCCGCACAGTTAGTTCCCGATAGCCGATTGAAGTTTGAGATTGCACCGCTCTCGGACGTGGTAGCGCCCTCGCAGCAAGAAGCCGATGCCTTGGCTGCTGTCGTCACGAAAAGCTTCACCGTGCCATGACCATTTAGCAAAACTACGAAATGATACGGTCAAAATACGGAGGATTTATGCGTTGGATTCCCGCCGCTATTCTTTTCGCCGTTTTTTGTGCCTCTGTTTGGGCGAGTTGTCCGGTTCCCAAGGAATACAATGTCCAATCCGTTGAATACCCCCTCGAGAAAATCGCTTCGAGTGTGAAAGTCCGTCTCGAATTTCCTAAGCTCTCCGACCGCAGCTGCGATGAGGAAGCTGTATCCTTCGGTACGCTGTATACGTGGAAACTAGACGCTGCCAGCCCGGTGAAATTAAAGGTCACCGACAGAAACTCCGCCCTGGTAAAGGAAGTAGTCATTACGGGAGATCTGAAAATCAAAGTCACGCCGACTTGGGCGGCCATGTATTTTTGGGACAGCGTTTGGAGCCCCAAACTATTGGATCACACCTTAAGTCGGATTGAGCTTTGGAGCACCAGCTCGCTCTTTCCCACCCCCGCTGCGAATATCCTTGATGCGGGCGTCGACCGCCGATTGGTCGTCACCATAAAGCTCTATTAGCAAAGTCTCTGGATGCGCCCTAAACAGAGAAGAGCGATGCAATCAGAGGATTTATCTATTGGAGAGATGCCGCGGATAGGGCAACAATAGCCACTAGGAGCTGTTGCATGTCCCTCTATCCATTTGTCGAGTATTGGCCGCTATATCTAGGATTCGTTCTGTTCGTTGTGACGTTGCTGTTACTCGACCTGGGAGTCTTTCATAGAAAAGCCCATGAAGTTTCCTTTCGGGAGGCTGCCGTCTGGACCACCATTTGGATTAGCTTGGCCCTCATCTTTAATCTCCTCTTCTACCAGTACTCCTTGTGGAAGTTCTCGACCGATACGGCGCTGTTAGCGATTCCAGGTTTTGATGCCGCGGAAGCTGCCAAGCGATCCGCTTTGGAGTTTTTAACGGGCTTTATCGTGGAAAAAACTCTGGCGATAGATAACGTTTTTATTTTTGCAGTAGTGTTTTCCTACTTTGCGGTGCCCCCTGTTTATCAGCACCGAATTCTTTTCTTTGGAATTTTGGGTGCACTCATCTTCCGGGCTCTCTTTGTTGCGCTCGGATCCTATTTAATGGAGTACCACGCGGTCGTTATTTTCTTCGGAGTGCTTCTGATTGTAACGGGATTGAAGATGTTCCTTGCTCCATCCAAGATAATGGATCCTGAGAAAAACCTCTTAATTCGCATCCTCAAGAGCATGTTGCGCATTCACCCAAAGATTGAAGGAGAGAACTTCTTCATCCGAAAAAACGGTTTGCTCTATGCCACTCCACTTTTTCTAGCCCTAGTGTTTGTGGAGATTTCCGACATCATCTTTGCCATTGATTCGGTTCCCGCTATTTTTGCGCTCACCAAAGAGCCATTGATTGTATTTACATCGAACATTTTCGCGATTCTTGGTCTGCGTTCGATGTACTTCATGCTGTCTGGCGCTATGGATCGCTTCACTTACATTAAATACGGCTTGGCATCGGTGCTCATTTTTGTGGGGCTGAAGATGGCCTGGCTCAATGAGCAGTTTGGTGGAAAGTTTCCCATCTCCTGGTCGTTAATTATTATTGGAATTCTGATCGGCAGCTCTATGCTTCTTTCGGCGATTGCAGTACGTCGCGCCCGATAGGCTTTTGCCCTGGGCTTAAAGTTTCCAAGCTGCTGCTACGAACACGGAGTCACTGCTTTTGCGAAATCGCTGATTTCCGTCATCCAGGCTTACAGTTGTGGTGTATTCCGAAACGAAATGTTTCCAGCCCGTACGAAGTGTAAAATTCTCAAATCGGTACGCAATAAAAAATTCCGAATCGAGTTGCCCTCTATCCGTCCGGCCGCCTAAAAGCGCATTAAACGACGAGGGGGACGCCTTTTGCGTCCCATTGAGCGAGGCTGTCGGACCCGTGTAAACTCCGTCCCGCTCGGACCCGAATCCTAAGCCTACGAAGTCGATGTTCATTCCAAGATCCCATTTTTCGGACAGTGGGTAGAGCACGATAAGGGCGAGGTTGGCGGAAAGCGTGAGTGCCCGATTGATCTCCAAGGTATTCACGCGCCCGGCGCTAATCAGAGAAGCATCCGCAGTCGTGTAAGAGTTCTTTCCAAACGAGTAAAACGAAGCCATTCGCGCACCCAGGCCAATCTTCGCGGGGCCCGCGGTAGTAAGGCCCCAGATCGCTACTGAAAGCGCGCTGCGGTTGGCGCCGCCGCCAAATGCGGAGGGCGAAAGCGAAGCGGTTACTTCTTTCTCCGAAAAAAAACCCAGTGCGCTGGAGTTCCAAAGTAGGCAAATGCTCAAAGTAGTAAGGATAAATTTCATGACGTGCCCCCGCTGGTATATATTTTATGCATGCCTTTACACCGCGTCACCGTTTTAATCGGTCTCTTCTCCACTGTTTGTTTCGCGTCCGTGTATCGACCCGTTGCAACAGTGGATAAGCCGCCCGTTAGGCTGGAGCTGCCTTATACGCTGGGCACGCATGAGGGAAAAATATCTAGCATTAGTGGCAGCTTGAATATTGAAATGGGGGCATTGGACAAATCAGTCGGGAATTTCCAGGCAAAAATCGACGATATCTTAATGGATGGGGACAGCATTAGCTGCCACATGCGTGAGTCTATTGGCCTGGATTATTCCGTTTCGGATTTTCCCAAGAGCCATGTTTGTGACAACAACCAGCTTCCAGCAACAGGCCCCAACTCGGTGAAGTTCCCCACGGTCAGCTGGATCTGGTCGAGTGCTTCCCTGCGTGACGGGGTTTGGATTGCAAAAGGCGAGTGGCAGATTCATGGCGTGCGGCAACCGAGCGAACTTGCTCTACAGTGGGAACAAATCAAACCGGATCTCCTTCGGCTTCACGGCACCACAACTCTATCGCTTCAGGCATTTGGAATTGTCGTCAAGCCAGCCTTTTTCATCAGCGCTAAAGACGAACTTAAGGTGAGTCTGGACGTGTTGCTAAGCAAAGAACAACAGAAGAAATGATAAGTTCATTCCAGTAGCTCCCCAAAAGCTAAAGTCATTCGTGGACTCATAGGAGCTTTTTTGCAGATACCAGCTACGAAGTAGCAACGCGGCGCCTGGCAATAGCCCTAGCTCAAATATGAAAAGATGGAGAGCTGAGAGGCTTAAGAAGAACGGGATTGCCATGCATTGCAAAGCTCCCACCGCCAAGAAGCAAAAGACATAGGTCCCTTTTACTCCGAGCAGGAGCGAAAGCGTTTTATCTCCTCGCAATCGATCCTCCTGGTGCTGATAAATCTGGGTCAGCGGATAACCCGCTCCTACGAGCAGAAAACTCAGTGCCATCGCCCACGCTGTGTGCGGCACCCTTGCAGCATCCCAGAGCGAGGCCTTAGAGCAGGTGCTTTGCACAACGAGATAAATCCACGAGCCCTGAAAGAAGCTAACGACAAACCACCCCCAAATCGGATTCGATTTCCAACGAGTGTAAGGATGGCTGTAGGCCTTGGAAATAAGGGTGTAGATCAGCACTCCGATAGCGGCCGCTCCCCCTAGAAAGACGGCCAGAGCTAGACCCGTCGCGTCTAGTGCCCACGATAGTGGCAACAAGATCGGCGGCACGGGCGGTGGGAACTCGACTCCTCCGATGCTGCCCTCGTCCTTATCGTAGTAGGAATTAAATGCGTGGCTTGCCGGGTAAACAATTCCCGCAAGTATTGCAATTAAAGCCCACCCCTGAAAGTTTGTTTGGTCTGCCTGCGAGAGTGAAAATAATGCGACCGGGAGCAGACGCCAGGAAAAAGGTAGGCGCAAGTGAGTCCAAGCTTGCCTGATGGTTACTGAGTTCACTCTATATCTCCCGCCAACTAAACTAGGCTCCAGCTTCCGGAAGTTTCAACTAGCCGGAGGCTGACATTGCCGACTGCCTAAGTTAATCTCTTCTTAAACTAACAAAGGCTTCCAATGTCAGGTCTTGTTGTAGTTACCGCATTTGCTTCGAAGTTGGTGCTGGCCATGCTCGTTATTCTGAGTGTGTGGTCAGTCCAAATTATGATCCGAAAAAAGCGCCAGTACGATAGCGAGTTGGCTGGCAGCGAACTTTCTCTTCATAAGGAAGCCATCCAATCCCGTCAGTGGGAAAAAGCACTGCAGAACGCCACTCGTGCCACACTTATTTCGAACGTGGTCACCAAAGCGCTTCCGTGTCGCGGCGACTTAGAAAAGCTAGACCGCACGGTGCGCAGCTACATCAATGAAAGACGAGCCAGTCTGGAAGAAGGCCTGCCGATTCTTGCCTCTCTCGGATCGAACGCGCCGTTTGTGGGATTGTTCGGCACGGTGCTGGGCATCATCGAGGCTTTCGCGGCGTTGGGTGGAACGGGCAGTCAATCCGGAGCGGCTTCTGTCGTGGGAGCACTCGCTGAGGCGCTCATTGCCACTGCGGTTGGCCTATTGGTGGCGATACCGGCTCTTGTGGCTTACAACTATTTTTCTTCTCGACTAAAACGCGCCATCGCCGAGTCAGAAATCATTCGCGATCTGATCGCTGCTCAAGGAAATTCTTGATGGCAGCCGAATCTCCCAATCAAGACGACCTTAGCCCCATCGCGTCCATTAATGTCACCCCGTTTGTCGACGTAGTGCTGGTGCTTCTCGTGATTTTTGTGGCGACCGCTCCTATCCTCTTGAAGGAAACATTTTCTCTACAACTGCCCAAGGCAGCGAGCAAAGGCGAGTCGAGTTCTCCGGCCTTGTCGGTGGTGATCAATCGCTCTGGCCAGATCCTAATCAATGGTGCACTGGCTACTCAGGAATCCGTCGAGCAGGCAGCGCGAGAAGCTCTGGGCAGAAATCCGCAGGCTCAAGCCGTTTTATCGGCGGATAAGGAAGCCAAACACGGAGATGTTGTTCGGGCGATGGACTGGATTCAAGCATCGGGGTTAACTAACTTTGCCATTCAATTTGAACGACCAGATTCGTAATCCTTGGGCACTTTCCATCAGCGCCCATTTATTGGCGATTGGCGGAATGGCGGCTCTGGTTGCGGCTACCTATCAGAGGGAAATGAAAAGCATTGCTTTTCAAGTCATTGCCCCTGCAAAAGCACCCGCTGCTGTTTCCGAACAGCGCATCGCGCAGCCCCTGGCGACAGAGGCAAGAGTAAAGCGAGTGAGCGGAATTTCGCGCCAGGCCGTGCAATCGACAACGAACCAAGTAGTAACAAAGCAGGGCAATACGCTGGCAAAGGAAGCCGACTCGGAAACTCTCAATGAAGACGACCCAAACGCTTTGCCAAGTGCCGTGGAAGAATTTCTGGTCGGACAAATGCCCACCTTAGCTTCGGAGGTTCGGGTGGAATATCCGGTCGAGGCCAAAAAGAAGGGCATCCAGGGTGTGGTCGTTATGGACCTTTTAATCGATGATAGCGGAAGGGTGAGAGACGTCGTCTTTATCGAGGGTCCTGGATACGGCATGAATGAAGCGGCCCTTTCTGCTGTGCGTGGTTTTCGTTTTCATCCAGCAACTTCCGAGGAGGGAAAGCCCGTTGCAGTGCGCATACGTTACGGCTACCGGTTTGTACTGGAGCGCTAGAATCTTTTTCCTCTTTCTATTGCTTGGAGTAAGTGCAAGCAATGCAGAGGAGAGTCCGGCCCCGATATCGCCGAGTGAGCCTGCTGTAGAACAAAAGTCAGATCCAGAACCAGAGCCGGAGCCGCCCGCCGCGGATCCAGTCAATCGCGTGCGGATCTCGGGCGAATTATTCGAGCGCGGCACTCGTGTGCGCATCGCGAATGCGAATGTTTTTGTTCTGCCACAAAAGCTCAAAGCCACGACCGACGCTCGGGGCCGTTTCGTCCTCGAAGACGTTCCGGTGGGGCAGCCATTCACCTGGGTGGTGAATGTCGCGGGTTATCGGAAGTTTGAGAAAGAAGATCAGATTTCGGATGGAAACCTGAAACGAGTTTTCTATATCGAAAGAGATTCTTACTTTGTTTATGAAACAACCATCTACGATCAAGCCGAGAAGAGAGATGATCGTACTCGGTCGACCAAGGCGAAAGAATTGGTTCAAATGCCTGGATCTTTCGGCGATCCCATTAAAGCCATCCAGAATCTCCCAGGCGTAAATCGCCCTCAGGGAATTTCTTCTCAGGTAGCGATTGAAGGTGCCGCTCCTGGCGACACCGCTACTTACTCAACGGCCATGAGATTCCTCTTATCTTTCACTTTGGCGGATTCACTTCCGTCCTCTTTCCTGAGGTCTTGGACAGCGTTGAATTTCTAGCGGCCGGTTACGGGCCGGAATACAGTCGCGCATTAGGGGGCCAGATTGGAGGCACTATCCGATCCCCCAGGCGGGACCGCACGTACGGGCTTGCGTTTGTGGATCTCTTTCAAGCAGGTGCGTTGCTAGAAGGAAACCTGGGAACCAACGGCGGCTTCTTTCTGGGCGTGCGGCAGAGTTATATCGGGCAGGTTTTAAAGGCGGCGGCAAACGCGAGCGGCAGAGAATCTGATTTCAATTTAACGCTTGCCCCAAGTTACGCGGACCAAATTGCCGTCTTTGAACACAGCCCAACTCCCCGACATTTCCTACGACTAACCGCTCTTCGCAGCAGCGATACGCTGCAATTCCTTCTCGATGCCCCAGTCGGCAGGCCCGCTTCGGGCAGAGGCACTTTCTTCAACGAAAGAACCTTTTATCGTCTGATGCCCGAATTCAACTATCGATTCAGTGACGATTTAAAATGGCGCAGTTCTTCCGCGCTGGGTGACGACTATATTCGGCTGGATATCTACAACGACTACCTGGATATCAAGCAAACTGTCCTGACCACTCGCGGGGAGTTGGAGTGGAAGGTGAGCGAATCTTACTCCACTTATTTCGGCTTTGATCACCGTTACACCTGGGCCGACGTTGGATTTCGCTTTCCCAATGCTTCGTTCGGAGATGCCTCTTCTACTTCCGCGTCTTTGCAGGCGAGTGAATCACTCAAAGCCAGTGAAATTGGTCTGTATTGGAGAAATCGGTGGTCCCCTTCTGATACGGCGTGGACCTTTCTTCCCAATCTCCGGCTCGACTACTTTAAAGTCACTCGCGAAGTGATTTTAGAACCAAGGTTGGCCGCGCGGTATGCTCTGAGTCCGGGCCTTACTTTGCGCGGAGCTGTTGGCCTATATGCGCAGCCCCCTCAAGCGCAGCAACTCTCTGCTACTTTTGGCAATCAAAACCTGCTTGCCCCGCGCGCATGGCACTACACTGCGGGATTTGAAAAAGACTTTCGGGGTGGGCGAAATAGCGGTCTAGTTTGGATATGCGACTTTTGGTACCGCGACTTTGATCGACTCATTGCCGCGTCTAAAGATTACGTGACGCGAAACGGAGAGCTGGTCCCAGAGCGGTACAATAATCGAGAATCCGGTCGCGCATTTGGCCTTTCGACAAGCCTGCGCTTTACCGGTCGCCCCTTGAGTGGGCAGCTGTCTTACACGCTTTCTCAATCGCGCCGCACTCGTCCCGAAGAGGGAGAGTTTCGATTTCAGTTTGATCAAACACATATTCTCAACGCAATCGTCGCTAAAGAGCTGACTGAAAATTGGACTATTTCCTCTCGTTTGCGCTACACCACCGGCAACGCCTTCACGCCGATCAGAGGCGC
>JALHPX010000012.1 GCA_022842225.1 bacterium | reverse complement strand
TCACCGCGGAACGCATTGGCCCCAAGCTGCGGCTTGCCGGCACATTGCCGACGAAAGAAATTGTGGCGCTGTTCTATCAGCGCGCAGGGGAAGTCTTTGGCACCCAAAGCATTCAGTCAGATTTAGTCGAGAGCGTGGCGGTTTACCGCGCGGCTTATCTCTCTGGTCTGGTGAACTTTCTGCAGCTCTTGGAGCGGGTCGGCCCCGAATCCAAACTAACCTTGAAAGACCGCTGGGTGACGTTGGGGGGACTGGTTCCCGACGAAGCCACCAAAAATGCGCTTGAGAAACTGGCGCGGGAACGAATTCCCGCCGGCCTCAATTTCAAAAGTGAAATTTTAGTTCCGGAGCGCAACACTTCCGCAGCTCGAAGTGCTGACCTTGCAGAATTGTTAGATGCGATTCGGCTTAATTTCGAATACGACAGCACGCGGCTCACTCGCGAAACTGCGGGCAATATCAATCTACTCAAGGAAACTCTCGACGAGTTCCAAATCGAACGCATTCGAATCCTGGGCTTTACCGACTCAAAAGGCGATCCGAAATACAACCTTCGTCTGAGTCGCGAGCGCGCGCTCTCCATTGAGCGCAAACTAGCCAAGCTGGGTTATCCCCACCGTCGATTTGAAACGATTGGATTAGGCGAGCGTTCTCCCGTGGCGGACAATCGCTCGGAAGAAGGCCGGCAACTCAATCGGCGAGTTGCCTTTGAAATCCTGGGGGAAAAGTAGATGTTGTACTTAATCCTCCAAATGGCTTCCTTGCTTGCTGTCTGCGCCGCAATTTTCTTTGGCGTGGGCTGGGCCACGCGTCGCTGGATGGAAAAGAGCGATCCCTGGCGCGTGCCAATGCGACGGGCAAAAAGCGAAGAAGGCCATGCCGCAGTGGAATCGCTGCAAAACAATTTAAAGCAAGTTTCTGACGAGCTAGCCAATCGCAATTCGGAAGTCCGCGAGCATTTGAAGAGACAAGTGCAGGCAGAGGGCCTGCTAAAAGCCAGCGAGGAGACGGTCACGCAATTGCGATCTGAGATCAGCCGAATCCAATCGCTCTACGACTCGCAACAGACCCGCATTGAACAGCTGCTAGAGCGTATCGTGGAATTAGAAACTCTCATTGATTCTCAGAACCGTGTTTCGGAAAACGATCGCGCAACCTGGCAGCAGCGAGTCGCGGAGTTGGAACAGCAGTTGAGTGCTGCTCTGATGCCTCTGCTTGAGGCCGAGCCGACTGCAATGGTAGCTGCGCCGACATCTACATCGCCATCGGCACCTAATAAGCCAGCCCCCGCGCCGGCTGCTGCGCCGATTGTCGATGCGTTCGACCCCGATGAATTTGAAGAAGAGGAAGAAGTGCACCTTGAATTTGAGGCCGTGCCCGAAAAACCAAAGCCCATTTCCAAGCCGACCGTGGAAGTCCATTCCAAATCGATTCCATTAGAATTGCTAACGCCGCTGGCACCCGTTTCCGCTCCTTCTGAAAGCAAGATCGACGAAACGCATGAGATTTTAGAACGCATGGAGAGGCTCGAGCGGCAGTTGGGTGAAAAAGCTGCCACGATCAACAGAAAAGACGAAGCCATGGAGTCGGAGCTCAAGTCGCGATTGAATTCTCTTGAAGATATGGTTTTGAATCTGCGCGCCGAATCCGAAATGGCTTTGCTCGCTCAGTTAGACTTCCAAACCCGTTCGGCTGAGAGCGAATCGATGGAGCGCCGGAAGTGGGAGGACTTAGAAAATGAGCTGGAGCTCCGCATCTCCCAGTTAGAGCGCGAACTCTCCGGAGTGAAGCACGCGGATATGCTGGTTTCGGAAATCAGCGATCAAGTGGAAGAAAAACTCAAAGAACAATTGGCGAGCTTGTCGACGGAAGTTTCTGAGATCAAGGGCATGCAGCACCGTGATGAGCAGTTGATGGGCAACTTGGATCGCCTGCAAGACTCACTACAAAAGTTAGGCATCCGCATTGAAGAAGAGCATGCATCGGTGCCCGATAGTGTGTTGCGGGAGATGGAAGAACTCACGGGAGATATTCTCTCCAATGTGCCTGCCGCCGCTACTGCCAAGGGCAGTCTGCCCTTGGCTAAGCGCTCGCCAGCCGTGGACGAAGTAGCAAAAATCCGCGAACGGTTTGAAAAGGCTTCCGAAAGTGTCCAAGAGTTATTAAAAGAAAAAGACGAAACCATCCGCGCCCTGGATCATAAGATTCATGAGATGGCCAGAAAGCTCGATCCCGCGCTTGTTGGTAAAGACGATTTACAATTGATCAAGGGCATTGGCCCTTACATCAAGCGCACTTTGGAAAAAGAATTTGGAATTGCTTCGTTTAAGCAAATCGCGCAGCTAACCGCGACGGAGATTGCAGTTATCTCCGAACGCCTGTTCTTCAAAAATAAGATCCAGCGCGAAGAGTGGATTGCTCAAGCCATTGAGCTCCACGAGAAAAAATACGACGAGCGTTTAACTCCGACCGTCGAGTTTTAGTAGCGGCCCATAGAGTTCCGGGCGGCGATCGCGAAAAAATCCCCACGTGGCGCGTGTAGCGCTGTTCTGAGCAAAGTCTGCTTCCGTAATCAACACGCCTTCTTGCTTCTCATCCATCTCGACGAGTTTATTGCCCGACGTATCAGAAATAAACGAATGTCCGTAGAAGAACTGCTTTCCTTCCCAACCGACGCGATTGGAAGCAACTACTGGGATGACGTTGGAAACAGCGTGCCCAATCATGGCGCGTTGCCAACGGTCCTTAGTAATCATCACGTCGTCACTCGCAGGCTCGGAGCCAATAGCCGTGGGGTAGAGGAGTACATCGGCGCCTTGCAAAGCGAGGCAGCGCGCCGTTTCTGGGAACCATTGATCCCAGCAAATGGCTGTTCCGACCATTCCGTAGCGAGTTTTCCAAACCCGAAAGCCAGTATCGCCAGGATTGAAATAAAACTTCTCCTCATAGCCCGGGCCATCAGGGATATGGCTCTTGCGGTAAACACCCATCAGAGAACCATCCGCATCGTAAACGGCGAGGCTATTGTAGTGGGCCTGTCCTGCTTTTTCGAAGAACGAGACGGGCAATACGATTTTGAGTTTAGCAGCGAGTTTTTGGAAACGTGGCAAGAAGGGGTGACCCTCCACCGGATTAGCCCGAGCAAAAAACTCCTCTTTTTCCTCTTTGCAGAAGTAGTGGCCTTCAAACAACTCGGACGGAAGAACAATCTGCGCGCCTTTACCTGCCGCTTCCACGATAAGGCTTTCGATCTTCTCAACGTTCTGGGCGACGTTGTCAGAAAGTGAACATTGAATGGCTGCTAACTTGGTTTTCATTCCGCTTCCTCATCCTTCTCGGCTTCTTCGCCGGGGATTACCACAACGGGGTCGCCGGGGTACTGCTGGGTAATACAATGAAAAGAGCCGCCGCCGCTTAAAATATGGTCGGCTCGCAGGCCAATCGCCTTGCGCGTCGGAAACAGAGATTGCAGCGTCGCTACGGCGTTGTCGTCATTTGGAGAGCCGTAGAGGGGGACAATGACGGCGCCATTGGCGATATAAAAATTCATGTAACTCGCGGGACGGACGTTGCCTTCGGCATCCAGCACTTTTCCTGGCGAGGAGAGTGATACGACCTTTAGCGGCTGGCCACTTTGGTTGGTGAAAGACCGCAAATCGCTTTCAATCTTTACCAGCACTTGTGCATTGGGGTCGTCCGAGCCCGAGGGCTTCATGCATAGAACCGTATCCGTCGATACAAAACGTGCGATATTATCGATGTGACCGTCGGTGTGATCGTTCATCAAGCCGTCTTCAAGCCAAAGGATCTTATCCTGGCCCAACCAGACCTTAAGCGCTTGCTCCAAATCGCCCTCGGTCATTCCCGGGTTGCGATTGGGATTGAGCAGACACTGGCGAGTGGTTAGGCAGAGACCTTGGCCGTTGGAATCAATCGAGCCGCCTTCTAGTACAAACGGCGGATGAAAAACGCGGGTCTCGCCAAACCGTCCGATTTCTTTACCGACGGTATTGTCACCCTTGAGGAGGTATTTTCCTCCCCAGCCATTAAACTGGAAATGGACCGCGCCAAAGCCACCTTTGCGATCCGTTAGATAAATCGGCGCCGTATCGCGCAGCCAGATATCGCCATAGGGGGCTTCGAAGTAGCGAAAGTTGCCTTCGCCCAAGGCCCGTTCGGCCTGTCGGCGATGCAGAGGGCTAGGGCAGACGACGTAAACGCACTCAGTGGGAGTTTGTTTCTGAATGGTTTGGCAAAGTTCTACAAATTCTTTTTGAGCTGGCGCGAGATTCTCTTTCCAGAGAGAAGCATCCCAAGGCCATGCGAGCCAAACGGCCCGGTGGTTCTCCCATTCGGCAGGTAGGGTCAGTGATAATTCCGTTGGATATTGGCTCATACGATGAGCGATTTATAATCGAGGAACCCGTCTGTGGAAATGCTTTTAGACGTTGTTTTATCTATAGGTTTCTATCGAGTGTAGAAGGCGTAGGGGATGTAGTAGCTGTAGTAGAAGGAGCAGACGACGCCGATCGGGGTTTCTCCGGTGGCCGTTAAGTCTGCTGTAACGGTCGGAAGGTCGTCCTGACACTCCTGCATCGTTGCGTAATAATTATAGTATCCGCGCATGGAGAGGCCTGAAGTGCCGGCAATCACGCCCGCAATCATTGGCTGGCTATAGCTGTAGCTCCCTTCGCCGCAAAAGATGGAGAAGGGCGGGTTGGAGTCCTGCTTATAAATGTCCTTCACTGTCTCGAGCGAATCTTCGCATTCGGTGAGGCTGCGGAAGCGCAGGATTTGCAAAATATTCAGATCGGTCACCTTGGGGGCATAGAATCCGACCGTCAGAACATTGCTATCAATCGACGAATAGACCAATT
This sequence comes from bacterium, assembly GCA_022842225.1. Classification (GTDB taxonomy): domain Bacteria; phylum Bdellovibrionota; class FAC87; order UBA2466; family UBA2466; genus JALHPX01. The sequence continues at coordinate 12,523 of JALHPX010000012.1, read as the reverse complement.
GTTTATCGGCCCTGGAGAAATGTTTCTCCAGGTCGGATTGGACCTCTTTCAGATTCGCTTTAACGGTGTAGCTAAAATCTACTGTGTCGACATTCAGCGTAAGGTCGCCTTTGCCGATGGCGTGGATGCGCGGCCAATAGGGGCGGGTGCTGTAGGAGCTACCTTTTTTAGAGCAGTACGAAATATAGGGCTCGAGACCCGTGAGGTTTTGGAATTTGCGCGTTTGCTTGTCGAGATCCGCTTCGCATTCGTCGAGAGTTTTGTACCAGCCCTTGGAGTAAAAGTTCGTGCCCGATTTATACGTCGATTCATCGACAACAGGGCTAGTGGCGGCGTACTGCACGCGCAGCTCGTACGTTTTGGTGGAGAGATTATCTCGGTAGCATTGAGCAGAATTGACGCGAACGCCGAGTGCCTTGAGTCGTTCGCCGAGTTCTTTTGCTTCAAACTCGCATCCAAATGGGGAGGCCGGAAAGTCGTCGAAAACCATGGTGACTGCTGGGAGAGCTTCGGAGCTCAATAGGATTGTGCAGAAAAAGCCCTGGAAAACACCCAAAAGGTGTCGACGCATTCGTCCTCCGTTGTGGGAACCATTGCTTGCAACTGACTTGGTATTGAAGATTTGGGGGTGTAGACAGCGCCCTGTTACATAATTATTTTAACCTTGTTAGGGTTGAGTTAACCAGCAGGTATTTTAAAACCCGGCAACGGTGAAACCATTTGTTATGACTGTGATGAACCGATCCAAAGCGATTTCGCACATCCAAAAACACGGAATTCTCATCGTGTTTCCGGTGCAGAATCAGAAACTGCCGCTTTCTTTGTGGTCGTGTTTTTTTCCACGCACGCCGATGCGATGGGAATGGGACGAATCGGGTGACAACCGCGTCGCCGAACTTTGGCACTTAAGAGAACAGCTCTCCAGCTCCGGCAAGGTCGTCTACGCCAAATGGTTTAAAAACCGCGCTACCGTTTTCTCACCGGATGCTTATCGTTGGGCCCGCGCCATTCTTGCTGCCTCGTCGGGGTTTAAGCGTCTGTCGGCGGATGCCAAACAGCTATTAGAAATCATCAGCGACAATTCGCCTCTCTCCAGCAAAGAGATAAAGAAAGAAGGCAGGCGATTGGGACTTGCAAATCCTCAAATCGAAAAGGCGATGAAGGAGCTGTGGCAGCGGTTGCTGATCGTTGGATTTGGCGAAGTAGACGACGGTGCTTTTCCGTCCTTAGCTGTAGGCGCTGTCGAAAGACTTTTTGAAGATTGGTCCGAAGAGGCTCTCGAACTGGATCCCGAGGAGAGCCGGTCGAAATTGGGAAAGCTACTTGGAGCGGAGAATCCATTTCTAATAGAGCTCGATAAAACCGTAAAAAAACTCCAGCTCACAGCCCCATTAAAGAAAGCCACCAAATCTCCAGGCAAACGCCCCGTTCTCACCTACGACGACTTAGTCAGCAAATAATCTCCCACCAAAAGGTGTCAGTCTCCCTGGGGGCCCCAAAGGTAGCGGTCACGAAGTCCTGCGTCCCCGGCTGATCTTCCTATCGGCTGTGTAACCACTTAGAACTGCAAGCCGCATTTTTCTGGCCACCAGACTTCCAACTGGCCACGACGGATGTTGCGGCCGGGGTTCGTGCGCACCAGTACGCGCTCGACTAATCCGGGTGGGAACTCCCGAACCTTGATGAATTTTTCTGAGAGTTGTTCTTTGGCAAATGCCGCAGATTTATCAAAACGCACGACGAGAGGCTCGCTGCAGGGCCAATCTTTATTGTTAGCGATATCGGCGATAGATACGGATCTCACCAGCACCGTCTTGGAGTGGATTCCGTAGGCGGCGGGGAAGATGCCCACGGAGTCCTCCAGTTGCGCCAGCGACTTAACGTTGGCATTTCTGTCTACGGCCAGAGCTAGATCGATCGTGTTGCGCTGGGGGATTTGCGTAACCACCAGTGCCAAGAGCAAGACGTTTACCGTCATGAAATAAAGGATTCGCCAGTGGGCTTTGGTCGCGGTGAAGTGAGCCAGGAGTGGTGCGATCAGCATGATGAAAAATGGCACCATCGGGATCATGAAGCGTTCCTCCTTGTGAGGAAATGCCGAATGACAGACCACGAAGAAGATAAAGAACAAAAACACCACGGCGAGTGGGCGGTACTCCGCTCGCCATTTCATCCCGCGGAAGCGGCTGATGAAAGTGGGGGGCAGCGACAAGCCAATGAATAGCAATATGAAATTATAAAACGGCATAGCCCCGTGCCATGCAGACGCGTGTTCGTTGTACTCAATATAGCGACGAATGCCGCCGTGAAACGGTAGGCCCAGGGCCATATCGACGGCTCCGGTAACCCCAATGCAGACAAGCCCTAGAGCAAAAAGTGCCGCCGCGTGGGCGTAGTGGCGCTGAATGACCGGCAGAATAAAGAGCACCGGAACCACCACGCCGATTTGAAAACGCAGCATGCATCCAGCGGCCAAGACAACAAGAGCAACACCTAAGTCTTTAAACTCCGACGTCGAGTGGTACTTGGTTGCAAACCAGACGCTCAGAAGCAGAAACGGAATCGAGAGAGATTCCACCATGGGGCGTGAAAAAATCAGAGGCTCCATAAAATAGAATCCCACAAGCAGGGCGGCCCAGAAAGTAGTGCGGTAGGAGGACTTCGCAAAGAGCTGCAGCAGCACCCATGCACTCACAGCAAAGCTCATCGCCGCCAGTAGCGCCAAGGTCCACCGCAATTGCCATACGGGCGCTTCGATTCCCACTGCCAGCCAGCCGCGTGTAATCGCCGACAGAATCACGCGGGCAAGAGGTGGGTGCTCTCTTTGGTTTACCCACTCTGAGATAGGAAGTTGCGCCTGCGCCGGGATCATCCCCAGGATTTCGTTGTTGTAATCATCCAGCGCGAGAAAGCCGATATTGTACAGCGCAGTCGCGATAGCGAGTAGCCAGCCAGCTCCCAGAATAAGCCAGATGCGTTCGCGTTGCTTGGTAGACATCATAAATCAGTGGTCCAAATAATTGAGATCTGTGGAGTGCGTTTCTCGCAGTTTTGAGAGCGCTAAGAAAGCCACTGCCATAACGACTAGTCCGATCCAAAGAGCACTCATACGGAGTGAAAGCGAGCGGTGGCTCCACTCAAATGCAAAGGTTAAGATCACCACAGACCCGCGCACGAAATTGGGAACGCTGGTTGCCACCGTGGATCGCAGATTCGTCCCGAAATGTTCTGCGGCCACCGTCACAAAAATCGCCCAGTAACCCGTCGCAAAACCCGTCACCCCGCAGAAGAGATAAAATTGTTCTGGCGTGAGGCCAAAGCTAAAGAGCATGCCCAAGATACAAAGCAGAGTGAGAACCAAAAACCAAATGAGGATTTTTTTGCGGCTGCCCAGGCGCTGGCTCAAGAAACCACTGGTGATATCGCCGATTGCCAGTCCGCCATAGCACCACATGATGCCGCGACCGGCGGCCACGGGCCCCGTGACCCCGAGCTCTCGCGTAATCTCTGGCGAGAACGTAATCAGAATTCCCACCACAAACCAAATCGGCACGCCGATTAAGATGCAGCTTAGATAGGTCGAGAAACGCTTCTTGTTATTAAAGAGCATCCAGATATCGCCCTTGCGCGCTGATTTCTCGAGCATGGAGAGATACATTCCCGATTCAAACATGCTGACTCGCAGGATGAGTAAGAACAGTCCTAAGATGCCGCCCAGAATGTATGCATTTCTCCAGTGGAACATATCGCCGGTAAGGCCCGCGAAAATCGCGCCGCACACGCCCACACCCGCAATCAGTGACGTGCCATACCCGCGCAAGTTCCGAGGCAGCGTTTCGCTTACCAGCGTGACGGCCGCACCCAGCTCACCGGCCAATCCCACCCCGGCTACAAATCGCAAAAGGGCGTAGAGCTCGATAGAATTTACAAATCCGTTTGCAATGTTTGCTGCAGAATAGAGAAAGATAGAGCCAAACAGCACCGAGAGCCGGCCCTTTTTATCGCCGAGAATTCCCCAGAGTAGCCCACCCACGAGCATCCCAACCATCTGGCAGTTCAGAAGCAGAACTCCGACCGACAGCAGCTCGCCGTCCGCGATGCCCAGCTCCTTTAAACTCACCACGCGCACGATGCTAAACAGCACCAAATCGTAGATATCCACAAAATAGCCCATCGCGCCGACGGCAACAGGAAGCCAAAGTTTAGAGACAGATCGCATTATTCCCCCGCAGTGCTCTTTTTAATCCCGCAAGAAGGGGGGCTAGGTCAACCAACGGCCAGCAATTCGGAGACTTTGCCCCGGCCCCCACCATCCGAGTTAATCGCTCGGCGGGCCTGGATTTCGACGATCTTCCAATCGCCATAGAGCTTGAGCATCTCTTCGGTCCAGGAGTTGGAGACGACAACACGGGCCCCGCGCGATCGGGCGCGATCGGCTGCCTGTTTAAGCCGCGCCTGTTCGTCCAGGGAAAAGCCGCGGTGGGTATAAGAAGTAAAAGAGGCGGTTTTAGAAACCGGCGCATAAGGCGGATCACAATAGACAAAATCGCCCGGACCGGCCTGATCGAGAACAACTTCAAAATCGGCGTGTGAAAGGGTGGCTGATTTGAGTTTCTCAGCAACTCTCAGGAAGTTTTCCAGGTTAAACAGTGCGGGGCATTTGGGGCGCTTGCCGAAAGGGACATTGAACTGTTCGCGAGAGTTCATTCGATACAATCCATTGAACCCCGTTTTATTGAGAAAGATAGTTCGGGCGGCTCGACGGAGTGCATCTTCTGGTTTTTCGTCACGAAGGGCATAGAAAAAATCTTCAGAATACAAAAGGGTGAACTCAGTGAGGACGGCCGCCAGCTCGCGCGGATGATCGCGCACGGTGCAGTAAAGGTGGATAAGCTCACCGTTGCTGTCATTCAACAACGCGGGCTTAAGCTCGGGCAGGGAAAGAAAGACAGCGGCTCCGCCGATAAAGGGCTCCACGTACCGTTCAAAATCGACGGGAAAGTGCGGCCACATTTGACTTAAGAGCCCCGATTTTCCGCCCGCCCACTTAAGAATAGGACGCACTTTAATCGCCACATGAGAATCGTAGCGAACCCGCCAAGCCTTGCCAATGACCGCGAATTCAAGAATACCTAGTTCACGAAAAGGAGAAATAATGAAGATTTTATACACTGCAAAAGCTGAAGCGAAGGGCGGCCGCGATGGCCACTTCAAAGTATTGGATGGAAATTTAGAAGGCGCGTTGGCGATGCCAAAAAGCTTGGGCGGCACGGGCGGGCCTGCTGCCAATCCAGAACAACTCTTTGCTGCTGGCTACGCAGCTTGCTTTGCGAGCGCGGTGAAGCACGTCGCCATGAAGGAAAAAAAGACGATTGAAGCGCCCATCGTCACGGCAGAAGTCTCGTTGGGAACAACCGACGATGGCGGCTTTGGCTTAGCCGCTAAATTGACCCTGGTTGTGCCTGGTTTAGACAAGGCCGCAACCCAGGCTCTCGCCGATAAAGCACACCAAGTTTGCCCTTACTCGCGCGCGACGCGTGGCAATGTGCCGGTAGAGATCGTCGCCGCTGTTTAATTTAATGTTATTTTTACAAAATTACTGCTGAGGGAGAGGCAATCGCCTCTCCCTTTTTTTATGTGATTGGATTCTAAACAACGGTTTGTTTATATATCGTCTATATGGGTACAGAAAATCAGCTGCTGTGTTCACAGCTAGTCCACGACCTTAAGAATTTCTTAACCGTGGTTTTCTGTACGAGTCAGTTAATTCTGGAAGAGTCCAACTGTGAATCCGCTCACTACTATGTTCAGCAAATTATCAAAAGCGGTGGGTCAGTTGAGCGCCTGCTGGAGGAGGTTTTGAATTTGAGCCAAGCCGAATTAGGTAAGCTTCCATTGAAGTTGCACGATATTGCGATTGTCGACGAGCTGACGGCGATTGTAGAGGCCCACAAATTGCACGCAAAGGAGAAGAGTCTGGCTCTCGTACTCAGGTTCGATGGCCCGATCCCAAGGCAAGTGCGCACCGATAGTCTACGGCTTCAGCAGATCCTCTCGAATCTGATTAGCAACGCAGTCAAATTTACCCCTTCCGGGAAGGTAGACGTCGTCTGCCATTACGACGGTGAAAACCTGAGCGTAATGGTCGCCGATACCGGAATGGGAATCGATACTTCGGATCGGACAAGAGTTTTTGAACCGTACCAGCGGCCGACGGAAGAAAAAAGCTATGGGTTAGGTTTGCCCCTGGCTCGGCGGCTGGCGCGGCTTTTGGGCGGTGATGTTCGTTTGCTCGACTCTAAAAGAGGTATGGGCAGCAGCTTCCTCGCTGTGGTAAAGGCCCCAATAAGCCCCGGTTGTTCAGACCCCGAGGAGTTTGTTTATGCAGGTGTCGTTAAATGCACGTAGCGAGCGAGTCGCAGAGTTCAAAGAGTTATTGATCGAATTCTGCCGCTTTGCCGAAGAAGAGAAAGTCTTTATTAAGCCGTTTAACGGCGATGGCCCGATGTGGTTTGGCGAAATGCCCGAACAGTTTCAGGGCCCTGTCCTGGGCGCCTTCCGTGGCTATGTGGAACTGTGCCGCGAGGTACGCGGTGAAGGCATTAGTTTGCGCAATGATCAGTTTCTGCTGTGGAGAATGTTTCAGAAGCTGGGCGTGCATCCACCATCGGAATTAATGTCCGAAATGCGTTCCGGCGAAGTGATTGAAATCCACAACGGTGAATTTTTGCAGGTTTACCGTAACCTGCGGTTTTTTGAACTCTGCAGCTACACTTTAGACGATTTGCTCTGCCGCCCGTTTTGGCAGCTTTTTCAAAGAGACGAAGCGGTTACGGAAAGTTTGATTAAGATGGGGCAATCGGTATTTGGCGGAGATGCCCAAGGCGTTCTAAAGTTAGAGACACCCGAGCATGTAGTTTTAGAGATTGATAGTGAAGCACGGTTGCTCTCTGTTATTCAGCACCGGATTGCAGCACCTTTGCGTGCCGCAACGGGAGAGATCAAAGCCGGCGTCACTTTTATTAAGAGCATTTCTTGTGTTCCGACTGCGACAACGATTAGACGGTAATAAGTAGAAGGTAAGTTTGAAGGATTCGAGCGAAAAAGAGTTAAGGGCAAAGATCGTAGGCTCTTTCGTCAAAGCAATGCGGCTGCGCGCGGCACTCACCCAGGACGAACTTGCCCGTAAGCTCTCTTACTCCAGTGCCCAATTTGTCAGTAATTGGGAGAGAGGCATTAGCCTCCCTCCCTTAGATATCCTGGCTAGGCTTTGCGTCGTTTGCAAAACTTCGCCCGACGATTTGGTCGACGTGCTTTATTCCTACCAAGAAGAAGTCCTCAAGGTGCAGAAGCAAGAGCTTCGCAAAGCACTGAGTCGAGCCACTTCCCGCATCCGCGGATAACTCTATTGTGGCGAGAAGTGCCCGACGAAGCCAATCCTCTAAGCTGCCTTCTTCCCTTTGATCGCCGTCACGGTTGCTGTTTCACTCTGACTCGTGTGCTTGGTCTGAATGGTTTCCAATAAATTGAGATACAACGCTGCACTTTGAGTGAGATTGCCAATTACTGCTTGTACGTCTGCTTCCGGAGCGAAAGCCAGGCGCTCCAGCCCGTCGTCAAAATGGTCGTCATCGGCGATGACATGCACTCTCAGGAAGGAGCCCGTGTTTTTGCCGTGAGCAGCTTCGATGCGCTTAAGGATTTTCTCACCATGTAATGCTGCCACGCCTTCGAGCATCAGCGCGTAACCCGCATGCGAAATCGGCCCAAAGCATTCAATCCAGTAATATTGCGTTTGGTACAGCACCGAAGTTTCCAGCAGTTCTGGCATATCAGCGACGTCGTAGCCCAAGTTGCGTAAGTCATTGAGAGCGAGTTTCTCGTGACCAGTTTCTTCGCGCAGGTGCTTGAGAGTTCCTTTGTGCGCGTCGCCGTTGCGGACGCCAAACTTAGCTGCTGTCAGTGTGAGAAACACAGTGGTGTGCTTAACGAAGTAATAAGTCTGCGCCAGCCACTGGGCATAAGCCTGTTTGTCTTCCCAAGGAAACTTCTCAGCCCAAGCGGCTAGCACTTCGAAGTTCCCATTAAAGGCATTCTTCAGATCTTTGAGTTTGTTGTTCTGCATACGTCCCCCGGAAATGTTTTTAATAGGAGCTAAGCTACTTTTTTTAGTGGAAAGCGATTTTCGCTCACGAACGGCGGCAGTTCGAGCCGTTTACTCCATAGTGCATCGGCTAAGCGGTTCTCTTGTGGGCCATTAGGCAAGCGCTCATGGCCTTTCGGACATCCCACCAGATCGCAAGGAGTGCCGTGAAGCTGGATGTTTTGATCGAGTGGCAAGCCGCCGATTTCGTAACTCAGTTTTGCAACGCCCACATCTACGCGTGATACGCCAAGAAGCATATCGGCCTGGCTACGGGTAAAGATGCGCACTCCGAGTGACAGCATCGCCACTGCTAGCGACACGCCTTGAGATTTCTTCTGCCATTCTGGTGCAACGCTGAAGTACTCCATCGACATCACGTGACGCGCGTTTTGCAACTGCATCTCCGTCATGGCCTTTTCGGTGTAGGAGCTGGTGAAGTACGAATGGCTTTTGCTGGCAGAGAGCGCGAGATCAAAGTAACTATATAGGTGAAGTGCCGCGACTTTGTTGTCGTGTAGGATCACCGAGATGAGATCTTGCCGCAAGAAATCATCCGCGTTTGGTTTTTCAACCACACCATTTTTCTTGAATACAGCGGTCCAGAATTGCATCCAGAATTCAAAGGCAATGTTGTGCACTTCGAGAGCTGGAGAACCTACTTTTGGACGACCAGGAATTAGATAATACTTCAGACGATCAGATAGATTATTTGAATCCATTTAATATTCTTTTTGATGCACGAGCAGAGTTGGTAACGCCTCAAACCCCCTAAAATAAAAGTAGCATGACGACCCCGGTGGAGCGCGAGGGAGGGGCTTTAAGACTCTTGGCGAATCAGCGAGTTAGAACGAAAATTTCACAATTCACTGCACTCAATTTAAGCAGTTTAAGGCCCTGTATTCGTTGAGAATTCGGCAGAGGGCGTGAGGCAATTGCGGATGAAACTGTTGTAATAGTCGATTTGATGTGGCTTCGGGCGCAGCACTTTCAAAATAGGAGCGTGCATTAATTCATACAAATTAACGCCATGATTTTTTGCAAAATTCGCGAGCAGCTGTTTGGCGCCGCCAGTGAGAACCGGATCATCTGGCGGAAAATCAGATGAACAGTTCAACCAGGCCGCAGGGACAGCGCTTGCGAATAAATTGACGAGCGATTCCAAACGCAGCTCCGACCTATCTTCCAGGTATTTCACCAGCGCATCGTGTGCCGCAATCCAGTGCGGGGAAGTCGACAGGTGCGCGTTGTTGTTCGCGCTTCTGCCGCTTGCTTGGAGTGTCGTCATTCTGCTCTGAGTATTGCGATATCGCGCGTCGTGCAGCTCGTTCGGGTTCATCGTGAGGGGATCGAGTTTCTTAAAGCCATTTCGCACTCGCCACAAAGCCTGGCGCACTAGAGCTAGCCCGGGTTCAAACTCAATTGAGAGCGCGGATTTCAAAATTTCGAGTCCGACAAAGGCGTAGGCGCCGTAAAGAAGTGAATTGAACGGTGACGGCAACTGGCGAGCAACCACCGTGACCGCCCCAAAAGAAACAGCTGCGCCCAAACCCACAATCACCACTGCTTTGGCGCGGTCGAGCGGACCGTGTGAATCCGTCCAGGTGTGTTTAGCGGCTACTTTATCGAGTGAGTTTCTGGCAATTTCTGGAAAATCGCATTCCGTGTCGGTGCATTCTGCCTTCACCCCATCGTTGATGGTTTGGACAACTTCTTCCACGATTGTTTCCGGAGACGGAGCCGTGCGCAGGTCGGTGCGTTGCGCACACGTCAGCGAGTTCGGTGTCGCCAAAGCATTTCCACTTTGTAAACACACGAGAGCCAGAATGCCCCAACGACTGCGCCAAGCTTTCACCATGAATGAGCTATAGGCTTTGTGGGCCTGCATTCCCAGGAATGGGACGGGAAATGTTTCACTGGTTGTGAACGGTTTCGCTATTTTGAAACAGTCTGTTTGAAATGCATTGGCCCGGCTCGACGCTGGGCAATATAGCCTCTTCAATGTTGTTTCGGCGTTTGCGATTTTTAGTTGGGTTTTGCGCATTCCTGATCGGGAGTGCGTCCGCATTTGGGCAATCTACCGCGCGCGCCTACTTACCGGTTACAGACGACCTCGCTGCTCTGGTTCTTTCCAAATTCAAAATTCGCATCGAGCCTGGCCTGTACTACACCGATCCTTGGAAAGCCAAACTCGTCGCCGAGTTGCGGGTTTCTCGCTTTGAAGAAGAGATTCGCGACATCCCACTTTCCTATCTGCAGAAAGATCCGGTCATAGTGCAATTGTTCCGGGGCGATGCCTGGAGAGGCAGCGATAGAGATCTGAGCGCGCGTTTGGGATGGGTAAACGTATTGGATGAAACGGGCGCCAAAATGCGCCAGCTTTGGCTGGAGAAGCCGAATCATGAGCGGTGGCTATTGTATCAGCACCCCTTCGGAGCATTCCCTAGCTCTGGAAATTCTCCTTCGAGACTCATTGGCATTCCTCGTCACTTCTTGCGAGTGAGCAATGGCCTTGTTGCCTTTAATCCGAGTTGGATGCTCTGGCACAAAGTTTTCGACGGACAGCTCACAAACGAATTCAATTTTGTCCAGGACGGCGAAGAGCCTGTGCAAATGCCCATCAAAGTGATTGCGCAGACCTTTGAGGAAAATGGCAGCGAAGTTCCTTTAGTTCACTACAATGCGCGAAACGAAGTTCTGTTAGCTGCTACGTGGCCGCAAATTCCGTCGGATGGCGCCGTCGAAGTGCCGGAAGAAGCCGATATCGTAGCAGTCAATTTATCGACCCATAAGACTCGAAAAGTCATGACCGCGATTCGCTGGCCCTACTTGATAGACTCCTCGGGAATCTGGAATTTGCGAGAAGATCCAGTACGCCGCGTGCAGCAGTTAGTCTTCTACCCACTGAATTGGGGCACACTAAAAACTGCAAAGTCCAAAGTGATTTACGAAACAGATCGCAGCAAAGGCACGTTTCAATTTCGGGCCGAGCGATTCTGGTACTCCGAAAAGGGTGGTGGCGATTACGTTTTCACGACGGAAGGCGGCAAGGTGCGGCTGAAGCTCACGGAAGCCGATTTCACCCCGCTCGACTCAGCGGATGCGGGCGCCAAGCTTCGTCCTTTTGATCAGTTGCCCGTTAAGAGCGGGTACCCTCTGCAAACTTTACGTAGCGGCTCGTTTGAGCCGCGTGTGTTTGATGCTGGGGTCAACAATCAGATGTCGATTGCTCTTGGGCAGTCTAACCGCACGTGGGCAAACGTGATTTATGAAGACGGCATGTTTGCCGACGATGTCATCCAGAGTTTTTTTTGGGGAATCGACACAGGTCACATCGATACGGGCCCAGAGCTCCGGCACATTGATTCGGTCTTTAGTTTCAACGCCAGCGAATTATTTTCAAAAAAGTCTGACGACAATTTAAAAGACATTTTTGTGCGGTTGAAAGAGGCGATTGATGGAACGCGTACCATTCTCTATCTGCGCGATTTCCCAGTGCTTGACCCCGGAGCCGCCTCGAGTCCTGATGCTCAGAAGCACTTGCAGTTTTTTTCGCAATCCTTTGAACGGTGTCTGAACGCGGGTACTTGTCGAATCGTTACGTCGATGCGGCGAGAAGTCTTTGAGGCGATGTCAAAAACACACCCGCTTTCGTTTCAGCGCTCAGAACGCATCATGATGGAGCAAATGGACGACCTGGAGAGACTCGCCGTGAGTCGTATTCTCAGCATCCCGCTCCAAGAGAGTTCTGGCATTCTTTTCAACCGCGCGGGATTCTCTCGGGCCATGCAGCTCTGTGCCGCCGAGTATGCGGACACGCGCGGAGCCAAGTTAGCATCGCCGGGGTTCGAAGAAGAATTTCTACGCCGGTTTTTCCGTCAGGCGGCAGCTGAAAAACGCAAGTATCCGGATCAGAATCTCAACGAGCTCGGGGTGGAGTTTGTAAAAAGGCTTGAAAGCGGGCTTCATAACGCACCTGCCTCGGTACAGGCGCTGCGAAGAATCGATTTTGCCAAGCTCAATGCCTTTTTGAAGCGCAACACGGCGGGGCGCGCACATCACCGGGTAATCGACGAAGTTTCAGATGCCTTAGAGACCCAGATCACCGGCACGCGCCCGGCCAATGTGGGCCCGCCGGCATTTGTTCTGATCGGTAATTCGGGTGTGGGCAAGAGCCACATCGCATTGCTGGTCGCCCAGTATCTGATGGCTGGTGGAGACGAAGACAAAGCCCTGATGATGAATGATCAAGATACTCTGCTTTTTGACATGGGATACGAGGCCGGATCCACATTCCGAATCGATCCTAAGAGCCCACCAGCTTTGAAACTCAAAACCTCGCCAGCAGGTTCGATTGCCATTTTTGACGACATTCAAAAA
>JALHPX010000011.1 GCA_022842225.1 bacterium | reverse complement strand
CATGGACTTAATGAGTTTGCGAATTTCACTTACCTGCTTAGGATCCAGACCGACCGTTGGTTCATCGAGAACCAGAACTTCGGGCTCGTGCAAAATCGCTTGGGCCAGCCCCACGCGCTGGCGATAGCCCTTGGAAAGATTGCCAATCAGCCGGTAACGAACGTCGCCTAGATTGCAAAGCTCAATAGCGTTGGCCTTTTTCTTTTCGCGGTCTGCCTTGGGCACTCCGCGAAGTTCCGCGATGAAAGAAAGGTATTCGTCGACCAAAAGCTCGGGATAAACCGGCGGAGTCTCTGGCAAGTAACCGATACGCGATTTCACTTCGAGCGGGCTTTCAAAAACATCGAAGCCGGCGATTTTGGCTTTGCCGGCGGTTGCGGGCATGTAGCCCGTGAGGATTTTCATGGTGGTGGTTTTGCCAGCACCGTTCTGTCCTAAGAAACCTAGGATTTCGCCTCGATTTACCGTGAAGCTAATTTCGTTAACGGCAATCCGTTCGCCGTACTTCTTGGTGAGACCATCGACTTGGATCATGAATTCCACTCCACTTAAATAGGGCCGGGTAAAACGTGTGCATAGTTCTACCCGATGATCGGCACTTAGTGCGACGCGAAAATTTTAGAAACCGACCTTTGAAGTTGTCAAGAATCCGTCACGCCACTAGGCTGGCGCCCCTAACGAGGAAAAAATGAAGTTTTTTGTTGATTCGGCGAGCATTGAGGAAATCCGCGAGGCTGCGGCGTTGGGGCTATTGGACGGCGTGACCACAAACCCCAGTTTGGTGGCTAAAGAAGGCCGGCCATTCGCGGAAGTAGCCCGCGAAATCTGCCAGTTCGTGCAAGGCCCGGTCAGCCTCGAAGTCGTCTCGTTGCAATCGAAGGAAATGATCTCGGAAGGAAAAGCGCTCCGCGCCGAATACGGTAAGAACGTCGTCGTAAAGATCCCGATGACCCCAGAAGGCCTCAAGGCCACCAAAGCGCTCTCTAGCGAAGGAATTCCAGTTAACGTCACCCTGGTATTCCAGCCCGTCCAAGCTCTTCTCGCCGCTAAAGCGGGCGCGGCCTATGTTAGCCCGTTTGTCGGCCGCCACGACGATATTTCGCAAGACGGCATGCAGTGCGTGCGCGACATCCTGCAGATCTTTGAAAATTACGATTTTCCAACTGAAGTGCTGGCCGCAAGCTTGCGCCACCCTTTGCATGTTTTAGATGCTGCAAAGGCAGGCGCGCACGTCGCCACCTTGCCACTCAAAGTGATTCAGCAACTAGCGCTGCACCCTCTGACGGACATTGGGCTGAAGAAGTTCATGGACGATTGGGCGAAGTCGCAGAAGAAGTAGTCGCTAGTTTTCTTCCTGCGGTTTGGGGGTGAGGCCGTGAAAGCGGCACGCCTCCTGATTCCGACGATAATTCTCTGCCGTCAGTGTGTACTGGTTCCACTTTCTTTTTCTATCGAGACTTAGGCCTCTGCGATCCACATTGGCCGCGGTCATGGTGTAGCCAAGAGATTTCGTAATTTTTGTGGAACCGACGTTGTCTTCCGCAATCGTCGCCATGAGCCCTGGTACTTTTAGCGTGTCGAAGTAAAACGGCAGCATGGCGGTTCGCGCCTCCGTGCCGTACCCCGATCTCCAGTACTTCGGATCGAGCACCGTCGTTGTTTCCCAGTAGCCGCCATATTTCGGTGTCTCGTCGCACATCAGGGTGCCGATCACTTCGCCCGAACGCGTTTTAATGAGAAATCCCATCCCGACAGGCTGCTTGCCGGATTGGTAGGCTTGGTTGCCAGCCACAAGGTGCTGGAACCAACCACCAAAAAAGGCTTGTGGATTGCCTGGGTTGACGTTGGCGTTCTGAAGAACCTGTTGGTTGTTATTTATCTGGTAGAAAACGGGCCAATCGGCCGCTCGCAGCGGGACAATTTCTAAGCGCTCCGAGTAGATCGTCTCGCCGAGCGCGAGCTGACTCAGAACTAGAAACAACCCTAAGAAGAGTTTTCTCATGTGGGAATTATACCGTGAAGATGCGGCCTAGAAACGGACCGCGGAGAAAAAGGTCGTTGGATTGACCGGCATCCCGTTTTTGCGAATCTCGTAGTGCAAGTGCGGCGCGGTGGCTTTACCTGTTGCGCCGACTTCCGCGATTTTATCGCCACGTTTTACGCGCATGCCTGAATTGACGAAAAACCGCGAGACGTGCGCGTGCAGAGTACGAATACCGTAGCCATGATCCACCACGACAACTTTGCCGTAGCCCTGTTTATCGCCGGCGAACATGATGTGGCCATCAGCAGGAGAGCGCACAGGAGTGCCGGGATCCGCAACGATATCCACGCCCGCATGTAAGCGGTAAGAGCCATCGATCGGATGTCGACGATATCCATACGCCGAAGACAGCCAGCCATTAATGGGGAGTAAAGAAGGGGTCGCGGCAATCACTGCACTCTGCGCCAGGAAATAAACCTGCAATTGGGCGAGCGAATATTCAGTGTCCGCACTCACCGTGCCAAGAGTGTGCATCCGGTCGACTAGGGTTGCATCGCCATCTCCCAAACCACTCAACACAACATCAGGATCTACCGGAACCACCATCGAGCGGCGATTATCCGTTGCTGCAGGACCGCGCTTCACCTTGGAATCTTCGGGACTGGAAAGATCACGCCCCCCAGCGCCTTTCTCCCCCTGGCCCGTCAGGACCTGGAGCTTCTTGGCGTAGTTGCGGACGCGGTCGACCGTCGTTTCCATTGATTCAACTTTGTTGCGAATGAGTTGGAGATCCTGGCGGAGTTTAAAATTCTCGCCCTTTAGGCGTTTGTTCTCAGAAAGGCGGCCCAGCACGTGGATGTAATCCACGCCGATAAGCACGAGAAAAACCGCGCTCAGCGAAACCATGATCACGCCTAGTTTGAAGAGGAAAAAAGGCAATACGAGCTTATGAACGCGACGCGTTCTTTCTGGAATGACCATGAGGGTGACGAAGCGATCTCGCCACCAAGTGCGCTTGCCAATTTGCATAATAAGCTCTTGATTGAACCACCGCGCCGGGCCCGTCGTCAAACCTCTAGACCTTCACGACCTCGGCCACGAGTACAGTAATGTTATCGTCGCCGCCGCGCCCGTTTGCCATATCAATCAGGGCCTGCGTTCCGGCTTCCAAGCCTTGGTGGGTAACGGCTTCGTGCATTTCCGACATCGATACCAGACCAGAGAGTCCATCGGTGCAGAGCAAAAAAACATCCCCCACCTGGACCTGGCGACGATAAACATCGACATTCACTTTGCTTTCGTAACCAACGCTGCGCGTAATTACGTTCTTAAATTGGTAGCTCGCGGCCTGGCCTGCCATCAATCGGCCCGCGCGGATTTCTTCATTGAGCAGAGAATGATCCTCTGTCACCTGCCAGATCGCTTCCTTGTTCATGAGATAAACACGACTATCGCCGACTTGCGCGATAGAAACCATGCCGTTGGTAAAAAGCAGGCTCACTATCGTCGTTCCCATGCCGGCCAGTTCGGCATTGCTGGTCGACTGCTCGTAAATCGCCGCGCACGCGGCATTTACAGCTTTGTCCAGAATCTCCCTGGGTGGCAGGGCAGCATTAGCTTTGCAAAAACTCTGCATCACTTGAACCGCCAATTGGCTAGCTACTTCGCCGCCACGGTGACCGCCCATGCCATCGGCAACGACGTAAAGGCGTTGATCGTCGTCCTTGAGAAAAGCGTCTTGGTTGATTTTGCGTTTCAAACCAATGTCGGTGATCGCGTGGCTTTTTAGAATCATAGATCTTTCGTTTCTTTTGGCATCTTATCCCACCAGAGGGCGGGGCAAGAAACTCTGCCAAAGCTTTGCACGGATTTATCCGCGTCGGTCACTGCGCGCAAAAGTTCTAAATGGGGCCAATGCACGCGAAACGGCCGAATGCGTGCCACGGGTTCGCCGTGGCGCATGAGCAGCCCTGCTAGCACTCGGCTCCAAACAGCTGGAGAATGTTTTGATTTTATCGACGGAGAACACTGATCGATATACGCAACTAGTCCTGAATTCTTCCAAGGTTTATCGGACTGACCACCTTCTAACACCAAATGCCATGGCTGAATCGTCGCATCGGCCGAACCCGACGTGCGCGAGAAATTTCCCGTGGAGGCACGATTCTCTCTGCCCGACGTATAGGCATTGTGCAGAAGCGATCGACGCTGCCCACCGTCGATTAAAATATTTTTTTGAGTGGCTGAGCCTTCTAAATCAAAGCGCGTGAAATACGGCGTGGTTTCGGCCGCGGGCGCATCGGTCAAGGTCATCGCACTCGAAACGGTGTTCTCGGTGCCCTCCCAAAAAGTTCTGCCGCGCAGAAACTCCGAGCCATCTAACGACAGCGCCAGACTTTCCACCCAATCCGCAACAACTCCGGGAGAGAGCACTAGCCCCTTAGCTTCCGATATCGCGACAGGCCTGCTTTCTAAGGCCGCATGAAAAGCGGCTTCGCCGGAGAGCCGCTCTAGTCGCGAGCCTCGATCTGAAAGATCAGTGGGCGAGGCCCAGCGTTCGCGTACAACGGCGATATCCCCGGAGCTCGCACTCGCCAACGAGAGGTGCCCCTCATGTCCCGATTGAAAGGACTGCAACTCGTACTTCTCCGACTTGCGAGCAAGCAGAGTTTGGATCGAGCGCGTGAGATAAAACTCTTCTAGTGCCGGCGGTATCGTCGATATACACGTCGCGAGCGTGTCGTACTGCCCGGCTACCGCTGGCTTGCCACTGGTGCCTAAGTTTTTCCACAGCGGAAACCGAAACCAGGGGTCCATGCTGCTTTGGTCTGCCGCATGCAACGCATTCTCCACCACCGTACGCAGGCCGTTGGGAGAGGTATCTGTCGTGGTAGCTGCGCCCGGACGCTTGCGGTGAAGCACACGCACGCTCACCCAGCATTCTTCGCGGTTGCCCCGTTCGACTGATTTACCCTCGAGAAATTTTCGCGTTTGAGTGGTCTCGTGTTGGATGGCGAGTTCGTATTCGTCGGCAAAAATCAGCTTAGGATGCTTTTTGAGAAACTGATAAATATCGTCGGGTTTAACTAGGGCGGACACGCCCTAAGTTTATCAGGTTCTTACTTTAAATGAAGCTTAGCGCGCAGCGCTTCAAACCAGGCGGTTTTGATGAACCGCACCAAACGCAATTGAGCGGGTGACTTGCGAATGCGGACCTCGTCCTGCTCTCCGATTTCGTGGTTAATCTGACCATCGAGCACCAAGTACACACTGCCTTTAAATTCTTTGGGTTGGATTTCAATCAAAGTAGATTGCGGCACTACGACAGGTCGCGACGAGAGCGAGTGAGAGCAAATCGGCACGAGTACCAGGCCTTCTACGCCGGGGTGCAGCAATGGGCCGCCAACCGACAAACTATAAGCAGTCGAACCTGTCGGCGTAGCGACGATATAACCATCTGCCCGGATATAAGTGAGGAACTCCCCGCCGAGGCACACATTGAACTTCAACATCGCGGTGCGCGCGTCTTTGGTGATCACCGCGTCGTTAAACGCGGTGCCTGAAAGGCGGCAAACATCTTTGCGGCAAATCTCTACCTGCAGCAGCGGCCGCAATTCCTCTTCAAACTTGCCTTCGAGGACCGCTTCGACCGCGTCAATCATTTCGACCGGAGAAACGTCAGTAATAAAGCCCAGACTGCCCAGGTTAATGCCTAGGATGGGAAAAGCGTCCTTAATTTCCATCCGGCGGACAAACGTCAAAAATGTTCCATCTCCGCCAATCACTACGGCCAGCTTCACACCGGCAAGGGATGCTTGGGTGATTGGCTCGGTATCGGAAACAGGCGGAATGAAGGTATCGAGCCCGCGTTTGGCCAACCAGACCTTTAACTGGGTAGCAGCCTTTGCGGCTTTGGCGTCATCGCGTTTAGGGAAAATCAGAATCTTTTCAGTCGGAACTTTTTTCGTGGTCTTCTTTGCCATCAGCGTCACTCTAAAGGAAAGCAGTATACACTTGATCACAAAGACAGCACTGACAGATTTATAATCTTGCGCTTATTTGCCCACCGATTATCGTGTCTAGTAACGACGGCAAGCTTTCCCAAAAATTTAAGACGACGACAAAACGTACCTTAACTTACGGGTTTTCTTGCTGTTCCCCAGCAGCAACAGGTCTTTCGCTCCCAAACCAGTGGTTTTGAAACAGAACATTAATCAGTAAGGCGTTATTGCCTAATTTCGGGGGATCACATGAACGTAAGGTATCTCTTCGCTGTATTTATTTCTTTGGGATTGTCCCAAGGAGTGTTTGCTTCTACCCACGAGTATTTAGTGAAATTGAAGCCTGAAGCTGTCCAAGGCTATTCGGCAGTTTTTGGCGGCCGCTTGGAGTTAGTCAGCCAAGAAGGTTCCTTATATAAGTGGACTACCGATACGCAATTAGAACACGCGAACAAACAAGGACTCTTCGTCCAGAATGGTTGGCGGAGCATGAATGCGGGGGTCGCAAACTTCCTCAATCGCTCGATCGAGTACATTCAACCCAACTTCAAAATCCAGCTCACACCTAGCCCGTCGTTGATGGCGAACAAAGACAAAGTGTTGGCGGCGCTTGGCAATGAGCCCATGGGTTTCGGAACCAGCTACGCTGACAATCCGGCCATTAAAACGCCAAAGAAACAAACCACGGGTGCGGACCCGTTGCTGAAAAAAGCATGGGGAATTCCTCTATCGGGTGCTGAAGCGGCTTGGAAGACGCACAGTCAAGGTAAGGGAATTATCGTCGCTGTGACGGACACGGGCGTCGACTACAACCACCAAGATCTCATCAACAACATGTGGAACAACCCCGGCGAAATCGCGGGCAATGGCAAGGATGATGATGGCAACGGCTATGTCGACGATATCGTCGGATACGACTTTGCTAGCAACGATCCTTTCCCATACGACATGACCACGGAAACCGTGCAGACGCTGTTCTCGGGCGGCAACCCTGGCCACGGCACGCACGTTGCGGGTGTGGTCGGCGCGCAGATGAACAACGGCGTCGGCACCGCGGGTGTTGCTCCCCAAGTTAAGATCATGGCAATGCGCTTCATCACGGAGCGCGGCCAAGGTGAAACGGCAGCGGCGATTAAAGCTATCGACTACGCGGTCAATAATGGCGCGAAGATCATCAACGCCAGCTGGGGCGGCGAAAAAGGCGAAGAAGATGATACTGCTCTCATCGAAGCGATTAAGCGCGCTGAGAAAAAAGGAGTCATCTTTGTAGCGGCAGCCGGAAACGGTCGCTCGAATCCAGATGGTAGCCACGGCGGTTACGATAACGACAACGATAAGAAGCCCGCGGTTCCCGCGAGCTACGACATTTCGAACATCGTTGCAGTAGCTGCAATCGACTCCAGCGAAAAATTGGCGAACTTCTCCAACTGGGGCGCGAAAACAGTGAAAATCGGCGCTCCTGGAGTTAAGATTCTCTCCACGGTACCTGGCGATCGCTATCAGGACACGATCTTGGACGGTGACCCGCTCGGTTGGCTCTTAGGCCTACTGGTCGGTGAAATTACCTGGGACGGAACCTCGATGGCATCCCCGTTTGTGGCTGGCGCATTGGCTGCGGTCTGGTCGACGGATACGACCCAAACTTGGGAACAAGTTCGGGACAAAATTCTCGACAACGCAAAAGCCGCGTCTGACCTAAAAGGCAAAGTCGTCACAGATGGTCGTCTCGAATTACGCGGAATCTAAAAGTTTAGATTCTTGGTAGCCTAAACGAGCGCCCGGTGCCAGTAACTCAGGAGGTTTCGAGTGAAAGCCCGGGCGTTTTTATTTTCTTTCTTTGCAGTGTTGGTTCTAGCAAATCCGCTGTTTGTTCCCGATGCGGAGGCTCGCAAAAAGTCGCGTAAGGCGAAAGGCCCTCCAACCACTCACCCGATGATCCTTTGGTCGAAGACTTTATCCGAGAGCACCAACTTGGAAGACCGCCGAGTCAACGCTTACAAGCTAAGCCAGTACTCACAGCCCATTTTCCAAGATGCTGTCGTCGAGACCCTCACCAAGTGCACTAAAGATAGCGACCTGCGCATTCGAGTGCTTTGCACCAAAGCGCTCGGAAATGCCAGCCAGCAAAAGCACGCTCTCTTAGTCCGCAAGACTTTGATGGAGACCTTCGAATCCGATCCCACTTTGAAGAGCACGATTGCCCGTACCTTTCAGGCGCGCGAGGACGACAATGCCGACGTCCAGGCTCTTCTGATCAAAGAAGTTTCTTCGTCGAAGAATAACGACGATATCAATGCGATTTTGGAGTACTTCGAAAAAGTCGGAGACGGTACAGACAGTTTTGTAAAAGCCCTCACCACTCTTTATAAACGCGTTGGCGATGCCAAAGTGCGCCGCAACATTGTTAAGGCGCTTTCGGAGAGGTCCAACGGTCAGGATTCTGTCGTCGAATTACTCGCCGAATGCGCGCAAGATGGCCACACTCCGCTGGCGCTGATGTGCCTCTCCGGCTTGCAGCAGCAGGCGCGCAAAGATGCCCGGGCCTGGAAAGCAATTGAAAGCACCGTCGATAGCGATGACCCGGATGTATTAATGGCGAGTCTCGACGTCATTCAAGCTTTGGCCGATACGCCGAACCCGAAGATTTCCATGCGCTTGGTGGAGCTTGTCGACGATGGTGACGATACCGACGTTCAGGAGAAAGCGCTGCTAGCGTTGGGAGTTTGCGGGGATTCGAGCGAACCGGTGGTGAAGGCGCTTTTGAAGACGCTCAAGAGCAAGGAATCGTCGGAAGGTATGAAGATCGCTTCCGCTCTGGTGCTAGGTAAACAAGGCAAGGGCTCGCCCGATTCCACTCGCCTTGCGCTCAATGAGTGTTTTGAGAATGCAGGTTCGAAGGGTTTAAAGACGGCTTGCCAGTTAGGTCTAAAGGAATTGGGAGTAACGGCCAAGGCAGAACCCGAGAAAAAGGGTGCCGAGACCACCAAAGGGACCTAGCGACTCATGTACGGCGCGAGTACGGCTGGAACTTCAAACGAGCCATCTTCCTTCTGGAAGTTTTCCATAATCGCAATCAGTGTGCGGCCAACGGCGAGTCCCGAGCCATTGAGCGTGTTCAATAGGCCCACTTTTTTATCGCTGGTGCGGCGATAGCGAATCGATGCGCGGCGCGCTTGGTAATCGCTAAACATACTGCAGCTGGAAATTTCCATGTAGCCGTTGGAACCCGGCGACCACACTTCGATGTCATACGTTTTTGCCGAGCCAAATCCGGTGTCACCGCCACAAAGTAGGACGACGCGATACGGGATTTTCAATAACTGCAAAATACGTTCGGCATCCGCCGTCAGCGCTTCGAGTTCAGCTTCGGCTGTTTCTGGAGTGGCAAACTTTACCAGTTCCACCTTGTTGAATTGATGCTGCCGCTTGAGGCCCTTGGTGTCTTTGCCGTAGCTACCCGCTTCCGAGCGAAAACAGGGTGTATAAGCGCAATACTTCTTGGGGAGCTGCTCTTCGTCTAAGATCTCTTCGCGGTGGTAATTGGTAACCGGGACTTCGGCCGTAGGGATAAGAAAATAATCAAACTTCTCAATCCGAAAAACGTCCTCTTCGAACTTGGGCAGCTGCCCTGTCCCGTGCAAAGTGGAGCGATTCACTAAAAACGGCGGCAAAACTTCCTCGTACCCGTGCTTCGCGTGGGTATCGAGCATAAAGCTAATCAGGGCGCGCTCAATTTTGGCGGCTTTGCCTTTAACAAAACAAAACCGCGCGCCTGTCACTTCCCCCGCTTTTTTGAAATCCAGTAAACCTGCGGCTTCACCAATTTCGTCGTGCGTTTTGGGCTTGAATGAAAACTTGGGAATATCGCCCCATTTGCGCACTTCTTTGTTCTCGTCGGCAGATTTGCCTGCGGGGACGGAAGCGTGCAACACGTTTGGCAAGTCGAGCAGCCGCTGCTCCGCCCTCGTCTGGAACTGATTTAATTGCTCGTCTAGTTCTTTAATCTTTTGGGCGACAGACTTCATGCTGTCCATCAAGGCAGTGGCATCCTGCTTGGCTTTTTTCAAACTGGCAATTTGCTCGGAAGCCTTGTTTCTCTCGGCCTTGAGAGTTTCCACTTCCTGGATTTTTTTGCGGCGGGTTTCGTCCTCAGCGACCATCTCACGCAGAACTTGAACGAGGTCTGGACGATTACGTCGGTTGAGGGAGTCTTCGACTATTTGCGGTTGGGAAACTGCTAGCTTTAAGTCAATCATTGCTCTATTCGCATCTTCTGAAGCATTCCCTTAATAGTGGCGGTGTCTCGGGCATTCGGGTTTTGCTTCAAGTACTTCTCAAAAACTTCGGCGCCTTCTTTATCCCGTTGCTGAGCATAGTACACATACCCAAGTTCGCGTTGCAACTCAGGGTCAGCCGGGTCTAACTCGAGTGCCAACTTAATAGCCCCTTCCGCGCCTTCCACCTTCATTTGCGCACGGTAGCAACGGGCCAAGAGCAAGTAGGCCCTTACTTTTTCAAACCGATACTCGGGGGCTTTTTTCAAAGACGGCAAATTGGTCACTTTGGAAAGTTCGCGGACGGCGTTATCAAACTTTTGAAACTGCATGTAGAGCTCCGCTAATTCCAGAATGTACTTATAGTTCTGGGGATTGTTCGCAACTTCCTTTTCCATCGCCGTGATGGCGAGAGCATCTTGTTTCTTAACCAAGTGAATACGAGACAAATACTCGTGCGCACCTGGGTAGGTGGGGGCTAAGCCAATGAGGAAGTTCAACACTTCTTCCGCTTGATTGTATTTGCGCATTTTAAAGAGCAGGTCAGCTGCGCGGTAGAATCCTTCGGCATTCCGACGATCCAGTAAAGCAGCTAAACGGTATTCCGCCACCGCCCGGTCTAATTGCCCAACGGCTTCGAGCGCCTGAGCCAGCGACATTCTGACTCGGCTACTGCGATTGTCTAAGTCGAGAGCCCGGTGGTAGTGGGAGACGGCTTTGCGATATTCACTGCTCGCCGTGAAAATCTCGCCCATCACCCAGTGCAAGTCGGGGCTATCGGGATCTTTTTCCATAAGCGAGTTCATAAACTTAATCGCAAAGGTGCGATCGTGTTGGGAGGCCTTGAGGCGCAACCAGGCGGCTAGGGCTTCGGTGTTCTTGGGATCCGCGATGTACGCCTTGTAAAAAAACCCTTCGGCTTCCTTCTCGCCGCCCTTGCGGAACTTCAATCGCAGTAGGCCTGCGTAATAGAGGACTTCCGAATTCGTTGGATCCAATTGCGCCGCTTTTAGAAATTCATTGAGAGACTCGTCGACATCTTGCTTCTTGTAGAAATATTTGCCCAACGCGATATGCGGGGCGGCGCTTTCTGGATCCAAGAGCAGTGCTTGATTGAGCAACTTAAAAGCACGCTCAAAACCATATTGCTCCGACTCTAGGAGCCCGAGCTTGATATAGCCCTCGGCAGCACGAGGATCATGGCGAATCGAGCGTTGGTAATAAACCATCACTCGACGGAAATCGTCGTAAGAGTCAGCGGTTCTCTCCGTTGCATCGCCTAGGTCCACCAGACGCTTGGAATTATTCGGCTCCAAGATATAGGCCGCTTGGTAGAAGCGCAGTGCTTCTTTAAACTTGCGCTGCTTGATAAGGCCCTCACCCTGGTCTGCGAAGTAGGGACTGCGAAATTCTGATTCCAAAGCGAGAGTTTCCAGCGCCTTGCGATTAAGGTCTAGCCCTGAAGTCTTGGCCTTAAGATCTGAACCGGGATTCTCGGTGTAAAAATATGCCAGGCGGTAGGCTTTCTGAGCGTCGTCTTTTTTGCCCAGGCGTTCATTGAGCTCGCCCAGCTGGAAGTAGGCCTGTGCGGCGACATCGAGCGTCGTAAAGCGTGCTAATCGAGCACAGGTTTCCATCAAGCCCTTGGCCTCGGGAAACTGCCCCACGCCTGCCGCCACTTTGCCCAGAACGAAGTAAGATTTAGGATGGAGAGGATTAAGCTTGAGCCCTTCTAGTGCTTGCTCTTGCGCGACGTTTAACTCTCTTAATTCCAGTGCAGTCCGCGCAAGGAAATAACGTGCGCGGATATTACCGGGATCGGTTTTCACGGCATCGGCGAGGACTTGGCGAGCCTCTCTCAAAGCACCGCTGTGATAGTGCAACTCACCGACGAGTAGGTAGTTCTCCGCGGAGTTCGGGTCGGTCTCGGCGGCACTCAGGGCAGCCTCTTTAGATTTCTCCAGGTCGCCCAGGCCAAGGTACATAATCGCTTCCACTCGGTACAAAGCACTCGAGTGCGGATCGAGTTTACGCCCTTGCGAAATTAAATTGTTAATTTTGGTAACGGCGGCTTCAGGTTCTTTATCAACCGCCAGCGCGCGAGCATGCACATAGGCCAATCGCGTAAGCACATCGAGATTTTGCGGGTCCCAGCTTTGGGCTTCGACCAAGACTTGGGCGGCGCCTTGATAAAACAGCTCCGTATCATTGCGAATCCAGTCATCCGCCTCGTCGAGCAGCGAGCGAATTTTATCCTCTTTGGCACTGGATTCTTGAAGGGCTTCGCGGCGGATGGTTTCCCATTCGCTGTCGGCTTCCAAAGTCTGCACCGGCTCGTCGATAAGCGTCATCAGTGCGAGCAAAATCAGCGCACATGAGCCAATCACTAAAAACTGTTTGCGACGGCTATAGCCCTTAAAACGGCGTGCAAACTGTGGGGCCTCGTCTTCTGTTAAACGGCCTGCAGACTCCACCACTTGTCCGTCCTGCATGGGAGCGGAGAGTGGGCTGGCATCCACTTGCGGGAGATCGGGGGAATCGCTACCTGCTGCCTCCTCGCCGCCCTCTTTGGGCACCATCATCGTGTGGCGTGATTTGCTCTTACTCTTCGATTTTGAGGTGCCACCAGAAGAGAATAGATCGTCTACATCCACTTGCTGAATGGTATTTCCGCCCGCCTTGCCAGGTAGTTGGCGCGTGCGCTCTACCGCTGGCTCCTGCTCTTCGGGCTCTTCGCCCACTTCTGGCAATTGGCGCGTGCCTTCGTCTTTGCCCGCGTGGCGAGTAAGCATTCCGGGACGGTGGCTGCGCTCTGAAATGGAGGGGGCTTGGTATTCCGTGCCAAATAATCGGCGCAAGAAAGCATCATAAAAACGGGGGTGAGAGGCGAGCTTCTGCCACTCCACTTCCGAAACCTCGCGGATCTCTTCCTCGCCGGTAAATTTACCGTCGTGAATTTTTTCTAAGAGATCCGACTCAGCAAACACGCCCAACGCCCTGTACTGGCGTCCACGTATTTCATATTTTTTCTTTTTCGAGTCTTTCATTTTCCGCCTGGTGCAGCTGTCGGAGTCGCGGCTCCGTTAGCCTCGGTGCGAATATCGCGTAAACGTAAAAAGTTTACCGAGAGGGCCGCAATGCGCTGATAATGGCCCAATAGATCCAAATGGACCGACGACGTATCTAGGCTTTCACGTACTTTTTGGTGCAAGCGGTGAATATGCCGCTCGGAAAGCTCCAGCATCATCGATTCTAAACTCTCATAGCGCCGGGTTAAATCAGCCCGTCCAGAAAATTCGCGGTGATCAAAAATCTCCACCGAAGACCGCACACACTCCGTTACTTCCAAGTGAAACCTTTTCAGCTCCGCCCACCCAGCTGGGGAAAACCGATAGCCCTTGTTCCATGTCTTGCGCGCTAAGGGCAGAATGTTTTTTTCGACGATATCGGCAATGTTTTCTAAATCGTTTGTGCGAATAAGAAGCTCAAACTCCCGCTGGGATTGCTCCGGCGTCATCTCACTTTGCGAGAGGCGCGTCAGGTAGCGGCGGATGTTCTTGTTTAAATAGTCTACCAGCTTATCTTTTTCAGTGAGCCGCTCTGCCAGCTCCGGCTTTGGAGCATCAAAAAGCTCAATACTGCAATCAATCAGCGGAGTCACAATGCTGCTCAAGCGGTGAATCTCTTTTTGCGCCTGGGCCAGCGCCATCTCCGAGGGGCCAATGTTGGATTGATCGATGAAGAGCAGCTGAAAGCCCTCTTCCTTATCAACGCCTGGGCATAACCGACGGGTCCACCGCACACCGACCGAAATCATTGGCAAGAAGATGACAGCCACTAAGACGTTAAAGAGCGTGTGCGCCATCGCGATCTTGTACGCTATCGACGAGGCAAACAGATCAAACGCTTCACTTATTAAACCCAAAAGCGGAAAACACAGCGCAACGCCAGCCACTTTGATGAGCAAGTTACCCATCGCCGCCTGACGTCCCAAAAGCCCCGATTTCAAACTCGCGAAATACGCGTTTGCCGTGGAGCCAAGGTTTGCACCCAGGATCCAAGGCAATGCCCAAAAAATGTCCGCCTCCTGCACCACTGCCAGCGACATCACAAAAGTGATGGTCGAAGCACTGCTATGCAGAACGGCCGTTAAAATCGTCGATATCCATAACGTGACGATGG
Source organism: bacterium (assembly GCA_022842225.1). GTDB lineage: Bacteria > Bdellovibrionota > FAC87 > UBA2466 > UBA2466 > JALHPX01. Next base: position 3,055 of record JALHPX010000011.1, on the reverse strand, counting down.
GCCGGTCCTGCAAAAAGGACAGCGCCCTACGAAACCACAGTTCTTGATAAAGCCCCTGCCCGGCGCTGACTAGTAGCTCCAAGCAGTAAAACAATAACCCTAAGAAAAACACAATGCGGCCAATGCGCTGGACCCGCATGGTCTTAGCCGTGGATTCCACAACCAGGCCGCCGGCAATCAACAGCAAGCCGTAATCCGAAATCCGCAGCGCGATTAGCTGGACGATAAAGGTAGTGCCAACGCCAGCGCCCAAAGTAACGGCAAAGACCTGCTCCAGCGACAAGAGGCGCGCATTCGCCAGACCAACGAGCATCACGGTGACAGCCCCGCTGCTGCCCAGGAGCATGGACATCAAAATGCCAAGCGCGCAGGCAGTCACACGGTTTTCCGTGAACAAACTGAGCCAGCTGCGGAACTTGCTTCCTGCTACGAACTGAATACTGCGCGCAAGTTCGCCCATGGAGAAATGCATGAGCGCTGACACGCCAAAGAAGACCAACAAAGATGAATGCACGAATACTCCGCGAAGGAGACACCAGTGTTCCCATAAAAATGGGACCGTACAGAATGGGATTCGAGCCAGCCGCTATACGGTGACGGGGGCTACCAGCGCCTTTACAAACTCTTCTGGCTGAAAGGGCACTAAATCGTCGACAGATTCGCCCAATCCCAGAAAACGAATGGGAATATTTAAGTCAGACGTGATGGAAAAAAGAGCTCCGCCCTTCGCACTGCCATCTAATTTGGTGACGATGACTCCCGAGAGCGGCAGCACATTCGCAAACTCTTTCGCCTGCCGAACGGAGTTCTGTCCCAAATTACCGTCTAAAACCAACCAAACTTCGTGAGGAGCATCGGGAATCACCTTCTGCATCACTCGGTGCACGCGGGCCAATTCTTCCATCAAATTGACCTTGGTGTGCAGGCGCCCAGCGGTATCGATTAAAACTACGTCGATATTGCGTGCCTTCGCAGCCGTGAGTGCGTCGAAAACCACCGCACCCGGGTCGCCCTGCTCTCTACCTGAAACAAACTGCGCTTCAGAGCGCTCCGCCCAAACTCTCAATTGCTCGGTTGCAGCCGCGCGAAACGTGTCGGCAGCGCCCAACAAAACCGTCTTACCCTGGCGCCGATACCAGTTGGCTAGCTTGCCCACCGATGTCGTTTTGCCCACTCCGTTTACGCCGACAATAGAGATCACTGTCGGGCTAGGGCGCCCTTCTAACGACGGCGCGCCGTGATCCAGTGAACCAAGCAGACCGCGACCAATCGCCACTAAATCGTCGGAAGTCATGGCGCCGGAATTGGATTCCTTGCTCGCCAGCTTCTGCTTCAACTGCTCCAAAAACTTTTGCGAGGTGCTAACGCCTAAATCGGCCATCAGCAGCGCTTCTTCAATCTCGTCCCATTGAGCGGGTGTAAGCGAAGGCTTCCCGCCCCAGAATGCCGCCAGTGCCCCAGCCATTGCGTCGCGTGTTCGGCGTAGCGCCGAATCTGCTCGCGCTATCGGCTTTTGCGGAGCCGGCGTCGCGGGCGCGGCCTTTGGCTCAGCGGCTGTCGCGTGCTTCTCTTCGGAAGGAGTGAGGACAGCGGGCTTCTTCTTAGAGCGCGACCACAGCGCAAACCCTACAACCGCGAATAAAACTACTGCTGCAACGACGAGATAAATAAACTGATTCGATTCCATCGGGCCCGGTCATACCCGATTCCAGGCTAAACCGCACGCTCTTGTGGGGCCTTTTCCGACGGCGCTTCCACTGCCGGCGCGGCTTCCGCCGGTTGGGGCTCAGGCGCCACAGCAGGAACTTCCGCTGGTAAATCCAGCTGCACATCCAGGTGACGATGGATTGTGCGCGGATGAACGCCCAAAAGTTTCGCGGCCAGCTTGCGATCTCCGCGAGTGGCCCGGAGGGTTTCATCCATAATTTTCTTCTCGGCGTCCCTTAGCGGCAATCCAACGGGAATAGAGACGCTGCGCGGTCGCGTGGTGCCGCCCACTATTTCTTTTGGTAAGTCGGCCATGGCGATCACGCCGGTGTGACTCAGGACCACCACCCGCTCCATCAAATTTTGGAGCTCGCGGATATTTCCCGGCCACGAATACTCGATCAGCGCATCCAGAGCAGCGTGCTCCAAGAGCGGCACTTCGCGGCCATTCTTGCGCGCCGACTCTTCTAAAAATTTCTTTGCCAGAAGCGGAATATCTTCCGCGCGCTCGCGCAGAGGCGGCACTTGAATATGCACGACATTTAGCCGGTAATAGAGATCTTCGCGGAACTTCCCTTCGCGAATTGCCGACTTAAGATCGGTATTGGTGGCGCTGATTACGCGGGTCTTCACGCGCAGGGTTTCTATTCCGCCTAGTCGCTCAAACTCACCCTCTTGAAGAAACCGCAAAAGCTTCGCCTGAAACGTCAGAGGCGCAATGCCCACTTCGTCCAAGAATAAAGTCCCCTCTTGCGCCAATTCCACGCGGCCTTTTTTCCGCTTCACGGCGCCGGTAAAAGCACCGGGCTCGTAGCCAAAAAGCTCTGCCTCCAGCAATCCCTCGGGAATCGCTGTGCAATTGATCTTCACAAAGAGACCCGTGCCCGGGTCACTCGCGCGGTGGAGATACTCCGCAAGCGCGCCCTTGCCCGTGCCGCTTTCTCCGTCGATAAGCACGTTCGCGCGACTGCGCCCGGCCTGATTAGCGAGCTCCATCATCTGGCGCATCGGATCGGATTTTCCGACGAGCTCCAGCCCGGGGCTCTCCATGTGCTTTTTAAGTTCTTCCTTGAGACTGAAATTCTCGCTAACGAGTTTCTTTTTCTCCAGCGCGCGGTGCACGGCGCGCAGAACCTGCACGCGTTGCAACGGCTTGCTGATAAAGTCGTAGGCGCCCTTCTTCATCGCCTCGACGGCGATTTCGACTGTGCCAAAGGCGGTAATTAAAATAATTTCGGTAGAGGGCTCGATGACTTTGCACGCTTCGAGCAGCTCAATGCCGCTCATGTTCTGCATGCGATAATCGGTGATCATCACGTCGACAGAGTTTTTGTGCAGGTGCTCAATT
>JALHPX010000010.1 GCA_022842225.1 bacterium | reverse complement strand
GTATTGAGTCTATTTGTGTTTGAGCTTCATGCCGGAGTTCAAAAGAAAATCCTAGTTGTGTGTTCAAGTTCCGCCGGCAAGACGGAAGGATTTCAACTCGCGAATTTCAATGTGAAGCGGGAATCCGGTGGTGGTGTGCATAACACCTCAAGTGGCGAACTGCGTTATGTTGGAACATACGATCAAGAGTCGGAAAGACTGCAGGTAAACGTTTTTGCTTTGGATGAAGAAGGCGAAGAAAAGAACCTAGTCGCGAAGTTAGATGCAAGGGCACCGATCGGCGAGCATGTGCGAATGATTTTCACCAATCCTTCGTCGGAACCTTCGGAGAAAGCGGAGTTAGTAGAATTTGTCTGCAATGTTCTGAAGCACTGAATCTAACAAGCGAAATTCTGTCGACGGGTAGGCCTAAAAGAGCCTAGCCGTTGAATGGATGAACTCCATCTGGCACCGGGAGCACTTTCGGGTTAAGGAAGCGGTATGTATCGATACATCGCTCTAGTCTTCCTTTCCCTTCACTCGCTCGTGGTATGGGCAGACGCCCCTGTTGAAACGGCGCGCCTGACACTAGAAGGGGAACCGCTCTTTGAATTCCGAACGCGGGTTGGTTCTGTGCCGCCCGCGGATCGGGTACGTCTCATTACAGCGCGATTGGACAAGCTACTCAACGATCCCCTCGTCGACCTCAATTCCATTTCAGTACAGGAAGAGCAAGATATTGGCTGGAAAATCATGGCCGGGGAGAACTTGCTGCTAGTCATTACTCCCGCGGATGCGAAAGCCGACAACAGGCCAGGAAAGCTGATCGCAGCAAGCATTGCGTTCCGTATCAAAGAAATTGCCGAGGCGGATCGCAAAGCCAAAAGCCCGCGCGAGCTCCTCATTCACTCGCTCTATGCTCTTCTCTATACGCTGGCGGTGATTCTCCTGCTGGTGGCGATCCGCTATCTGCATCGACGACTCGTAAAAACAATCGAGGTCTGGCAGGGCACCGTCATTCGGTCGGTGCATATCAAGACCCTCGAGGTACTTCCGGCCGAGCGCATCTCCCGCATACTGTGTTGGCTTCTGGGTGCTCTCCGACTGGTTTTGACTGTGGGCCTTCTCTATATCTACGTGCCATTGGTACTGCGACTGTTTCCGTGGACTGCGCAATTAAGCCCGATCTTATTGGGCTACGTGGCAGACCCTCTGAGACAGATTTGGAACGGCTTTGTGGCGTTTATTCCTAATCTCTTTTTCATCGCGATCAATATTTTGGTTACGCGCTACGTCCTTAAGTTTATCCGGCTCTTTTTTACAGAAATCGAAAAGGGGAATCTGCATTTTTCGGGATTCTATCCGGAGTGGGGGGAACCGACTTATCAAATGGTCCGCATTCTTGCGATTGCGTTTTCTATTGTTATTATTTTCCCTTACATCCCCGGATCGAGCTCTGCGGCTTTCCAAGGCGTTTCCGTCTTTCTCGGATTGATTGTTTCACTGGGTTCTAGCTCCGCCATCTCGAATTTAATCGCCGGTCTCGTCCTCACCTATACGCGTTCCTTTCGCATCGGCGATCGGGTTCGGATCGCCGATACCGTCGGAGATGTCGTCGAAAAGACCTTACTAGTCACCCGAATCGCTACGGTGAAGAACGTCGAAATCAGCATTCCCAATTCCCTGGTTCTGGGCTGCCACATCATCAACTACAACACCTCGGCCCAAACCAAAGGGCTGATTCTGCACACCGAAGTCACCATCGGCTACGATGCTCCATGGAGAAAGGTTCACGAGCTGCTCCTAAAGGCCGCTCTGCGCAGTAAGGGCATCTTGCACGAGCCTGCTCCTTTCATTCTGCAAAAGAGTTTAGATGATTCATACGTGCGCTATGAGCTAAACGCGTATACTCGCCAGGCCAATAGTATGGCAGGCGTCTACTCGTCGTTACACGAGAACATTCAAGACGCGTTTAATGAAGCAGGAGTTGAAATCATGTCGCCAGCTTACAGCGCAATTCGCGATGGCAATACAGTTACGATTCCAGAAGAGAATCGCCCCGTTGGTTACAAGGCTCCCGCGTTTAGAACAACTGAAATATGAAAATTGCTTTCTTCGACACCCACTCTTTTGAAAGAGCACATTTCAGATCTCTCAAATGAAGGTTCGGCATTTTAAAAGTCAGGCAGATTTCAGAAAGTGGCTTGAGAAAAACGCCGCCAAGACAAAAGAACTCTGGGTTGGCTTTTATAGAAAAGACTCGGGAAAAGTGGGGATGACCTACCCCCAGGCCTTAGACGAAGCGTTGTGTTTTGGATGGATCGACGGAGTGAGAAAGCGTGTCGACGATCAAAGCTACACAAATCGTTTCACGCCTCGCAGCCCCCGAGGCAAATGGTCAAAGATCAACACCGGCCACGTTGAACGCCTCATCAAGGTGGGAGCTATGACGCCCGCAGGCCTCGCTGAAGTGGAGAAGGCGAAGAAAGATGGACGCTGGGAAATGGCCTACGATCCTCCAAGTAAGGCCGCGCCTCCAAAAGAATTTTTAGAGGCGCTGAAGAAGAACAAAAAGGCAGCCGCTTTTTACGCGGAGCTCAATCGGATGAACGTCTACGCCATCACCTACCGACTGACCCACGCGAAGAAATCCGAAACGCGCGCCCGTTGGATTGATAAAATTATCGCCATGCTAGAACAGGGCAAAAAATTCCATTGAGGCCTGCGCCCAGGTCTTAAAGCACTTCAAAAGTATCGTTCACCACGCAACGAGAATCTTTGCCCATCTCAATTCGGGCAGTGCGGAAGGTTTTGGATTTCGCATCCTTAATCCCTTGAATATCAAATTCGATTTCGTGCGACTTGGATTTGCCGCTGGATCGCGTCAAGGAAACGGCGAGTGATACCTTTTTGTCAGCGGGATCCTGACATTCTAAATCGATGGAAAAGGGCTCAAAGCTGCAGCTTTCGATGGGAAAAGTGTGGCGATCTTTTCGCACGAGCCTGGAGCTACCTGATTTCGTTTCGACCGAGGATTCCGTAAACGTTACTTCCGAATCCGTTACCGTCACTAAATAAGCAGAACCCAATACGGGTGTGCACTGCAGCGATTTCAATCCGTATGAATCCGCGTATCCAACCGAGGATGCAAAAATGACAAGCCCAAAAATCCAAGAATAATTCTTCATGTTTCCCACCTCATTGGGGAGAAGGATTATTGCTTAATCGGTCGATGTCAAACCTGTGCAACGAACCAAAGCGACGGCTAAAGAACTAGAAGCCACAATCCCCACCAACGGTAAGATTGCGGTTGCTAGTAACCCTGCGCGCTGAAATTTCGCCGCTTAACTCAATGTTAACAATCCCCAAAAATTCCAATCGCGCCTGCTGACTCCCCGATACCGAAGCATCGAGTGAGATTTTCACTTTTAGACATCCGCCTTGACCCAACTGCCCCAAAGTCAGCGCCCCCCCATCACAAGAGCAAATGGAAGCAACTCCAGAATTCAACGCAATCGAGCCGGTGCCGATTGGATTGGCTCGGGAATTCTCTATTCGGAACTTCAGTTCTGATTCCCCTTCAGTGCTTAAAGATCCGAAATCGCGTGAGAAACTCACGGGCAACTGGATTGCATCAGTCACATTGAGAACTAGCTGGCCATCTTGCTCCGAGAAACCCTCAGGCAAATCTCCGCCACATTGAGATAGACATAAGAACAAGACCAGACCCAAGGCTACACTCGGGAAACGCTTAGGCACCAGGAACCTCGTGGGATGAACACTTCTGTTGGTAGCTAGTTTATCTCTATTTGGGCAGCGTTTCATGATTCGTGGTTGGTACGGAGTAAAGATGTCCTAATTCGCTTTGGTTACAAGACGGGTAGCATCGTACAGGCAAAGGGGGAGGGCCACACTGTGGGACTCTAACTTTTATTGTCTATTGTCGCCTCAACCGTTGCATGAGACCCGGAAGAAAAATTGCTAATGCGACGCTGTTAAATACCGCGTTCTGCCACGAGCCGTGAAGCAGAGATCCACCGGTATCGAGAAAAAACCAAGTTGAGAAGCCAGCGAGTATCGCTTTATCGACGTTCCCTGGTTCGACGGTTGCTGTCCGCGCCAGTATTGCGAGGGTCGTCCCAAACCCGGCGAGCACCGCGCCCATAACAAGGGCATACAACCGAGACGTAGGGTCAGCGGGAGCGGCGTCTGGAATCAGAATCGCGTTTAGTCGATCGAACGCTGGATCAAAAAAAGACAAAATACAAAAAGCAAAACCTATAGATGCGAAAAGCCAGCTTGCCGCCTCTAGATGGTTTTTATTGGGATTCATTCTTATCGAATGAGCGGCTGGGCAGTGTACGCGTAGCCCAGACGAATCACTTCGGATAAGAATTTTTTAACAAGCGTTTCCTGCTCCGAGCGAATCACCAATACAGGGCAGCTAATGGAACGGATAACTTTTTGGGTAAGGCTACCCAGCAGATTCGATTCTAATGCTCCGCTCTGCGCCGCCATGGCAACCACTGCGCTATTGCCAAGTTTCTTGGATGCTTTTTGTAACTCTTTGAGTCGATCTGCTTTACCGGTATTTATTTGGAGCTGCATCTTTACCCCTTGCTGCTCACTCCATTTAATCCATTTCTGCCCGGTTGCTTGTGTGCTCTCTCGGAGCGCTGAAGGTGTTGTGGAAAACAGAAGCGGTGGCAAACCTTCCACTGTGGGAAATTGAAGTTTGTGAAAGAGAATGACTTCTGCCCCTAATGGGTTGGCCAACTGAACAACTTTCTTAAATGCAGCATAAGAAGCCTCTGAAAAATCTGTGGCGAACAAGATAGATTTTATTCGCTTAAGCGCTGACGCTTTTGGATTCACGAGCAATACTGGAATGGGTGACTGATACACGAGGCTTTCGGAGAAGCTTCCAAGAACAAGGCTGGCAGGGCCGCTACGAGCATGAGTGCTAGTTACTATCAGATCGGCTTTCTCAGAAATAGCGAAATGGATGAGTGAAGTAACCGACTGAGATAAAGAGGATTTCTCCTGCGATAGCAAGCGATGCGGCTTTAGGGCAGGGCTTTTTTCAGCCTTGAGGAGCTTAACAACTCTTGCATCGCCTACACTGGCCAAGTCGTGCCACTTATTGAGAAACTGAAGGGACTCTGCATCAAAACGGCCCCAAGGCAATACAGAAACCGGAGTGACTTGCAGCGGCTTCTTTCCCGCCATTGCTTCGGCTGCGCGAAGAGACCGGAGTTGGACTTTTGGGTTGGAGTGAAATGCGTCTACCGCCCAGATGGTGTTTAACAAATGGCACCTCAACCTTTCAGGGAATAAAGCCAAAGGGAAACACCTCGGTCATGGGTCGTCAATACCGGAGCAAAATTAGAAGACGCAATTTCAACTACTGTGAGATCCGGCGGAACCGGTTCGTGGGCATTTTTGCCCGTTTTGGGTCTAAATGTCCCAAGATATAGTCTGCCGCTAATGTGTTTGCTGCTAGATGCTGCTGGTTCGAGTCTTGCACTATCGACTCACATTAAACTTTTTCAGGAGGAAATGTGCTGCACGAAGTAACTGGGGATATTCTCTTAAGTAAGGCGTCTGTTATTGTTCATGGGGTATCGCCCAAAGATTCCTTCAACCAGGGATTGGCGTTGAGCATTCGAGAAATGTGGCCGGCGCTTTACAAAGATTTTCGTCACTATTGCTCAACTTACAATCCAAAGCCAGGAACACTATGGACCTGGGGAGGAACAGGAAATACTCGAATAATTAGCCTCTTCACCCAGGATGCCAGCGAAGGCCGGGATTCCCACCCCGGGAAGGCGACGTTGCCGAACCTAAACCACTGCTTCAAGGAGCTGAAAAAAGAGGTGAAGGCGCAAGGATTTAAAAGTGTCGCGATCACCAAAATTGCTACCGGCGTTGGCGGCTTAAGGTGGGAAGAAGTGAAGCCCCTCATGTGGGAATCTATGGCGGATATCGGCGTGCCTGTTTATGTGTATTCCACTTTCAAAAAAGGCGAGACTGCTAAGGAAGTGAACTAGTTGTTGGGAAGGGTGACAAAACGTCGACTATAGCGGCTGGTTACAAGTACTTTTTAGTGCCCAGTATTTTTTTATCCTAGTCGTTGGAGCGCTGGCTGGCCAGAATTTCATAAGTTAAAGCAGGTGAGCCGCCAGCAGTCGTTGGGGGAATTATCTTTTCCAGCGTTTGAGCAATCCGCGGAAGGAACGGAAGAACGACGATGACAACGGAAGGATCGCGCTCGTCGATACCGGCGCCTCTGCGAAATTTTCGGATAATAATCGCGAACTGGCGCAGATGAAAAAGCAGTTCGACCGATACATCGACCAAGTGAAGGACTTATTACCTAGATAACGATAGGCCAAATGGCAGGCATCGGGGGCTGTAAAACTTGTGCGGTGGAAAACTTACTTTCCGATTAGAATTTTCTTAATCGGAGGAAAAATTTTCTTCGCTTCAAAGATCAAACATTCTTTGCCGCGATCCTCTGGGTATGCAGTACATTTCTGAAGAATAGCCTCCAGCTTCTGGCATTCAGCTTTAATCACAGGCAGATCTTTGTCTATTAAAGCGTTCATGCTCACCAGGAACCGAGCCTCCACTGCTTCCTTCTCCTCGAAATTTTTCGCGGATATAAGAGCTCTTTTCATTTCACTTACCAGCGAAACCACTTTCTCGGCGATCGGTCGAGTCATGGCTCCTTTTTTTTCGGTGGCATAATCGACCCCGTACTGCAGCGCCTCGTGGACAAAGCTAACACAAGCTGCTCGAGCGGCAGATGACGCTTGATCTTTGGACATCGGCTCAAGTGCGAAGAGCACACTAGGTAGAAAAAGAAAGGACAAAACTATTAGAGACGGCACGTAACCCTCCAAGACTATTTGGCAACCTTCAATAGCATTGGCTCTTTCAATTGGACTCGATAGATAGCCGTCTGTTTGCTAGCCAGTGAAACCTCTGCGTCCCCTGTTAGATTGCCCTCGCAAGCCGATCCGCCCAACTTGGCGCCCAGAACGTACTTCTTTGGCTCTAAATTAAACTCGAATTTTTCTTTTTGTTGCAGCTCCCCTATCTTTTCCCCTTCCAAGGAAATTTCAACGATGCATGCAGAACCAACGAAGCCTGCGTCACGAACTACTATTAGCTTCGCATCGTTTTTGACCGAGGGTTCTCGATATTTCGCAATTGGCATGAGTCGCAGTATTGCCTCATTAGGTCTTACGGCGGTGGTAGAGCAACCGGAAAGAAGGGAGATTCCAAGAATCAGCAGGAGCTTTTTCATAATCGGTTGGATATCTATGCATAAAACAGATGTGTCAATAACAAGGATGCGGCGGCGGTGAAAGTGGCCGTGCAGATAGGCTTACGAGGGGTTCATCAGAAAGATGGCAACTAAACCTAATAAAAAAATTGAAGTTTATTTAATGCAAACGCGTTTCGCATTGAATTCGAAGGCTCTCCGAACTCCGGCTCATTTCGCGGACTGGACGCGCTAAAAAAACACTTTGAAGAGGGCAGAAGCACCTGGGCAGAGGGAGCCTGCAATCCGGTAGAGTTCTATCCCGCTAACGACAGGGTCGTTGTAAACGTTCATGTAAAAGTGCGACTTAAAAATCATTCAGAATGGATTGATGCTCACACGACAGACGAATTTGCATTCAAGAATAATGTAGTGACGGAATTTCACTCATTCACAACTAAACAAAAGGCATTGGATTGGGCGGGCATCTCTGCTCTTAAGGTGCACTCGCTGGTGCACCTTGCATACGATTTCTTTGTCGCTCTTTTTGCCCTCACCTCTCCTTATCTCGTTATGGTCGGAATTTTTCGGACTGATTTGTATGAGATAATTCCCTATTCTCGACTGCTTCCCCTGTTCACACCGCTCGTCACATCGCTTCTCTTCTATGGTGGAATGGTTCTGCGAAAGCGATCGCAGCGACTCGGCAGACCGCGCATCCGAATGGCCGTTACCATCCTCGCGTCGCTACTAGGTTTGTGGTTTTATTCGATGCTGTTTTTGCGACCCGGCTCCGATTTAGGTGAACAAGATGATTCGTACTCCTTACTCGAGCAGCGAGAAGCGATTCTGATCTAGCAATGTTTATTCATTGAAGATGTCTAATGAAGACCTGGTAGCCGTAGGCAGAGTCCAACGGAAAATTCTTCATTGCGGTCCATATTGTCAGCTAGATAAAAAATCGCGAGGCAGACAAAATTGCTCACCTCTCAACACCCCCAACAAGTCTCAAGACTTGTCCCTGGCCGCGGGTTAGAGTCCCGGTAGCCCCCAACAAAAAAAGCCGCCAACTGATTAAGGGAAATTTATTTGAAATGACTAGAAGTGGTGAAAGTGGCGGGGCGGACGGGACTCGAACCCGCGGCCTCTTGCGTGACAGGCAAGCGTTATAACCAACTTAACTACCGCCCCCTTTAGATTGAGCGAGTTACCCGTCCCGGACAGGTCCGAAACAAGCGTTGGCAGGCCAACTAACAGACTGAGGAAATTACGGTCCGGGCTGTTGATTGTCAATTAAACCCGGTAGATGGCCGCAAACGACACCCAGGCTTAGTTTCCGGTCGTTTGGCCTTGGCCAGCCGCTAGAACTCCCGCTGAGCAGTTTGTCACGGTCAGGTTTGGCGAGTTGCCAAAACGCTCGATGACAGCGGTCAAGCCACTCGCCGGCAAGTCCGGGCGCAGTGCCGTCTGTCTGGCCAGTGCCTGCGGATCAGGGGCAACCCCCTCTCCGGTAACTACCTCTACGCGCAGCCCGCGCGACAAACTCTGTGCGGCCGTTTCGCCGGAAATCTGACCGCCTTCGAAGAACACATGGCGACCTCCCGTGTCCTGCACTAAGCGGACATCGACGAAAGTTCCGTCAGCGCTTTGGTTCTTCCAACTCTGAACTTCTCCGTCGACAAAATGAACAAAATCCTGGCGCGCAACTCCGAGGCTTACGGCATTGCGACTCACAATGCCCGCCGTCTTGATGTCTTTGAATCCCAGTTCCGCAGCGATTTCCGGAATCCAGTCATTGGAAAGACCGATACCCTGATAGGTCCCCACGCCGACATACAGAACACCGTCGCCATTTTTGATCATCATCGCCTTCACAGCTTCCCGAGCCTTGGCGTAGTCCGCGTATCCCAGACCCACATAGCCGCCGATCACCACCACTTGGCGGCCTTCTGCTTGAGCCACCAGCTCACGGTAGGACACTTCCCTCACCCCTTGCTTCTGCAACTCTCTCGATACCCGACTATAGAGGGCATCTCGGGCCGGGCGCTTATATTCTGGGCGAATCATTTTGGGATTGCTCTGATAGAGCAGCGCCATCGCCTCATCCGCATTGGCAAAGGCGCGGTGCGGGGCTCGTTTTGCCGATTCATTGGCAGCTCCCGAAGGGCCACTCATCAGCACGTGGCGCACTCCCATGTCTTGCGCCATGCGAATTTCTTCCTCGATCACATCCCCGCCCGCGACAAAAACGGCTACGCCGTTATTGTGCTGCAAATGCTCCAAAACAGGTCGGCTCTTGCCAGACCAAGTGTTCGAAACAATTACCGCGCGAGTCATCGAGCTGCCGACGGTTGCCGGATCGGTTGATTCTGCAATCGCGGCTACGACATCAATGCCGCGTAATTGGGCAGCATGGTGAAACTCACGTTCCGAGCCAGCGTCGAAACCGCTGGTAATCAGATACGTAGTATTTGGATCTAAGGAATCGACAAGACGATGAGCGGTGTCTCGCACCTGGTCTTGTTCTGCGGGAGAAAGAAGAGCCCAGGATTTGAGCATGGCGCCTGAGATATAGACCGGAGTTTTATCTTTCCCAATTCCTTTGCTGATTTCGTCGAGCGTGGCTGGGCGAACGTTTCTCTCCGAAATAAGGGCCGTCTCCAGACGGTGCCGTGTTTCGCGATGGCGCAACACAAATTCCGACCAGGTCTTTCTCAATAACGGCGAGGGATTTTGTGTCAGATCGATACGCAAATGCTCGATAAAATCTTCTGTGGCCACCAGGCCATCCCACATTTCTTCCAAACTCTGTTCGTCAGGCAAAGGAGCAAAATATGTGGGAGACGCATCCGAGGCGCCGCGACTGTTGTTCACATTCGCTAGCATCAGAGTCTTAATTCCCAGCTGATTGGCCATGGCTACTATGGCATTCGCATCTGGATCATGTGCCTGCACAGTTAAGAGGTAGTCGCTGCCGGCAAACTGCGACAGCAATTCGCTGCGCAAAGTCTCCATGCTAATTCGTCCAAATGACTTTATTTCGACGATACGGTGAGCACCACGAATCTGTCGCACGCTCCCAATCGAAGGATTCACCCCCAGGCGCTCGGGACTCACTCCCACGACAACATCGATACTCTGCCCGCCTAAGATGGGAACAGACAGATGGACCTTTAAGATGCCGTTATCGGGCATGAACTGCCGAAAAGCGGGTGGTCTGCGGAAATCGATTTCGTATCCGAAGTTTGGATTGCGCACTAATTCAGTGATGGCCAGCTTCAACATTCTGCCGGTATCGACGAGCGGCTTGGTCTCTCCTAGCCGCCGGAGATTATCGCGTTCTACAGTAGCTCTAAAATCTCCGGGCAAACCCTCGTCGGTGGAGACGAGTTCCGTAAACTTTTTTAAGTCTACCTTCAGGCCTAAGGCGCCAAAAAGATGTTCCGCCGCCTTGAGAATATTGGCTTCCGTGCGGTAGTCGGGGGCTACGATATTGTCTACGCGCTCTCCCGGCATGTCGTAGAAGTCATGAGCGAGCTTGCGATAGACGTATCGCAGCGTAGTGGCTCCCGGCTCCATCACGTAATGAACATTGTTTACGTCGACAATCGTTTCAAAAGGAGTCAGTGTGCCGGCCTCTCTCAGCACGGCTTTTTCGATGACCGAACGCAACGCAGGCAATGCGTCTTCATGCAAAATCTCAAACAACAAAATCTTAATCAGCCGACGATGATTCTTCTCGTCCTCCGACATATTGCGGGAAATCGACAGTAGCGGCATCAGCGTCTGTTTAACAAAATCATCAGAAACCTGGGCCAGCTCGTGGATAGACTTATTTTCCTGTTTCGCGAGCTCGACGAAAAACTGAAACATCCGACGACTGTGATTGATATCGTGAATATAGAATTCAAACGGCGTCTGATAATAACCATCCACCCACATGATATCGGTATTCACACCGACAAAGCCGATGGGCACTCCGCGCGTGCGCAGAATATCAGTGGCTCCCAATGACGCTAGGGTCGGCAGCAGAATATGGTCCGGCGCGCAGGCCTTTAAAAAGTGATTGTAATAAAGGTAACGGCCGCTGTGATACAAAACGGGGCTGCGATCGGGATCAATCGCTCGATAGTAAATGTCGTAAAATTCCAACGCACGCTCAATAGCCTCGATAGAATCCATGTAAGGCGCGTCGGCTGCGCGCACCTTTGCGAGCGCATCCAAAGCAATTTGGCGAAACTGCCGAATATGCAGATTGTGCGTAGCCAACTGCACCACGCCTTCATCAGACCGGATTTTCAACTGTAAATACTCAATAACGGGCATCAGCTCTTTGTTAAAGGGCGCATTGATATTCTGTGTGAGCCGATCGCTCATTTCTTTGTAGAGATTGAAAGAATCTTTGGTCACTTCTCGAGCAAAATCATTCTGCGCCTTGAGCAAGTCAGCTTCCCGCGCTTCATCTTTTGCCACCCGGTCGACACTTAATTCGGAATTCGGAAATGCTATTTTGAAAAAATCGAGGGCCTTCTCAATTGCCTTGAGCGTTGGCTGCACTGGATACGGTCCTGCGAGCACGCGCTCGTGGGGATAGGCTGGGTGATCCGTTTCAAAACTAAAGCTCACATGCTGCAACTGATTGAGAATCTGAATACGAAGGGCGGCAAATCCTAAGTCCCTATCTGCCAATTCACTATAGATAGGATTCTCCGAGATCTCCTTCTGAAGCGACTTCACGAGATCCCCGAGAGAAGCAGCCTGCTCATTTGGCTTCGACAGACGGGTCGGAAAATTCTGGTCGGCGGTGGAAACAACGCGACTGGCTTCGTCGATGAGAAGCTGGTTCACCTCCCCAACCGAACTGCCATGGATGGCAAGCACGAACAGAAAAAGCCGAAGAAATTTGAAGGGTTTAGCAATGATTGGGCGCATCGGCCTGGCATATTTGTCAATTACGCCGAAGGAATCAAGGGGAAGCTGAAATCCTGAAACATTTCAAGGGCCTGAGCCAGAGCACCAAATGTCCAGAAGACGACTACCAAACCTCTTCCGGCCCATGGTCATATTCCAATACCTCTTTGCGATTTGGATATGTTAGAGACTGCCAGCTATGAAGAAGCTTACGCTCACTTTGTTCGCTTTCTTTGTCCTGTCAGCGAACCTTCAAGCCAATGGCATATCCCGCAATGACACTTGCGAGGAACTACTGAAAAACCAGTGGCTGACCAAAACCATAGCGTTAAACATCAATCAGCTTGCCTACTTCCCAGGAGACTGGAAGGTAGCTTCCCAGCAAATCATGCACGGATTGATCGCCGAGCTTAAAAACCCCAGTCTGGACTTTGCTTACTTCGAACAATACTTTCGAGCCCACAATGTCCCCCTGTATCTCGTGGCCAACTCCGAGCCGCTCGGTGCCGGTCGGCGAGTTGGTTACTCCGAGGAAATGGGGAGGCTCAAAGGCAGTCCCGCGAAGTACCATCTATGGATTGGCGTGAAGAGTAAGGCGGAAGCTGACGCGCTCAAAGCCTCTCTGGGCATTTCAGACGAGGAGAATTTGCTCCGTCTCAAAGAAACAGGGTTTATCATCGCTGAGGAACTGCAGACCGCTCAGTCGAATAGGCCTCTCTCTAGGATATATAAAGCGAGCTTTGAATCACCCCAAACCCAAGCGAAGCGCCCCTTTAACCCAGAAGACAACTAGCAGCGCGCCTCACTTATTTTTCTTCAATTCTTCCAACGAATAAAAAGTCCCGCGCCAATGCAGACCGCCGCGCCAGATATTTAAAATGGCTGTGCGCCAAAAGATAAAAATAATCAGAAACGTGGCGGGCACGTAAAACGGCACACACCACAGCGGCGCTTTTGCCAGGCGAAAAGCGGCAAAGAGTGTGATGTAGATCGCCGCAAAACTAGTGATTCCCATCGCCTTCCAAATGCCGGTCGCAAACCACGGCGCCAACGTGGGCACCGTGTGCAGCACGATTCCTACCGCGCTCAAGGCAAAGAGCTTCACCAAACTATAATCAAAACCCGCGAACATGTTTTTTTCAAACGCAAGGATGCAAACTCGGAGCGACGGGTACCACTCCACTTTCAAATTCTCCATGGCACCGACTGCAATCTGTCGAAACCCTCTGCCCTTGATCACCTGACCCAAACGAATATCGTCGTCAGGGCGCATTCTCACCTTCTCCATCCCGCCAATTGCATCGAGCACCGGGCGGCGAATCAGATTGAAAGCGCCGATGCCCAGCGCATTTTTGGCCCGCGGATCCGAAACTCGCCAAGGCTGGAGAAACAATACGAGGAAAAAACCAAAGAACGACTCCACGCAACGCATGACAGGGCTAGATGATTCCATTTGCACCAGGGCACACACATGATCCATTTCCCCTCCAGCATCAGTGCCACCATCTTTTGCAGCGTTCCCTTTTTGTAAAGCACATCGGCATCCGTGAAGAGCACGAGCTCTCCCTCGCTCGCTTGGTAACCAACGTGAAGCGCGTGGTTTTTGCCGAGCCAGCCCGCGGGCAATGACTCTATCGTCTTCACTTTTAATCGCGGATGCTCCAGCTGCATCTGCGCCAATATTTTTCCCGAGCTGTCTTCCGAGCGGTCGTTAATCGCTAAGATTTCAATTTCAGGATAAGTTTCGTGCAGCAAAGACTGCAGCGCCTCTTTGAGATTTCGCTCTTCATTGCGAATGGGAATAATCACCGAAAGCTTGGGCCACACCGCAGGCCACGGTGCCTGCGAGCGTTCAATGCGAACGACTTTCGTCTGCATGCAGTACCAGCTGTACAAAAAAGTAATCGCTACAAAGACAGATAAAAAGGTGGCCAGTTTCAGTAAAATTTCGTCCATAGATCTGCATCTTACGCTATGGCTCAGCTACCCGAAATCGCAAAGCGAATTGCCGAAAAGCACGCCTTAGGCGCTGCGGCCATTGGCGCTTCGAGAATCTACCTGGCAGTGCATTTCATGAGCAATGTCATCGCTGGCACTTACTTCGGAGCGGTTATCTGATTGTAGCCTTCGATGGCCAGCATTCTTTCGTCAAAAAGCGCCAATCCGCCGCCATGGAAGAATTCTTCCCACGACATATGACTTGAGCGCACCTGTGGATCGATACGTTTATCGACGACTTCGCGGTCGGCGTAGTCATTGTAACTCCGCACCGCAACCGCATCGGATCGCAGAGTGCCATTGGAGTCTATCAACCGCACTTGAACCTCGTGCGTGTAGACTTTTTCTTTATCCCGCCCCATGCCAGCGCCATTGCGAGTGCGCAAAGAGTGCGAACCCATTTCGCGGAGGAAGAAATCTTCGGTACCAATGCCTTCCACGCGGAATCGAATCCTCGTGCTATCGCCGACTTCCGTGAGCCGCTGCCAACTCCAATCATTCTTCAGAGCATGTTCTGCGTACAAAGCTTCCAACGAATGAATCAAGGCATTGCCATCGCGCCCAGTTTGGCGAATCAAATGCAGCTCGATGGACTGTGGCTTGGCAGAAGGCACGACTAATCGGCAGGCGCTATACAGCTGATTCTCCGCACGCTCCAGGGCCAGAGACGAAGCGCGCGCTTCACTCAAGTTCGCGATTGCACCGACATACCGGTCGTAGGCTGCGATAATGCGTTCGGCTCTCGCCCAATCGGGCTTCTGCTCCAGCGCTTTTTTATAGTCGTATTCGCTCATGCCTAGCAGCTCTTTGCTCTCATGAACGGTATCCAAAAAAGCCTGCGTTTCGTCGATAACGCGAGCTACGGCCACCGGCAATTTGCCCATCGCCTTCTCGTCCGCCTGAACGTGCTCCTCAACGATACCCAACGTGGTCCAAAAGGAATTCCGAACGATCGCTCGCTCGGCATCCAGCGCTTCTAAATCCCGCATCGCGGCGATGACTTGCTCGGGGTCATTCTGCTTCCATCCCTCGGTTAGGCCCACTAACACGCCCTGTTCCATTTCAGCCAGAGTATCCCAGTCGCGGTAGATCGCTGGAAACGCCGCCAATCGAGCGGCTTCTTGTCGACGATTTTCCGTAAACTGGCGATACCGCAGCCACTCCCAGCGAGCGGCCAAGGCGGACATGTTTGCGTAATTCTGTGGTGGAGAAATAAATGGGCGTGCAGGAGTCGGAGCGTCTGTCGGGAGCTCTTCGCTTGCGTTCTCGCCAACCGCTTCTACGACAGTCAAAGGCCCCATGGCGCTGGTTGCCATCGGAGCTTCCGAATGATCGAGCTTATCAAACGTCCGAATCTTTTCCACCAACGCAGCCCGAGCCGTTTTCGCATCTTGGTTGGGCAAAGTATTATGGCGCTCCATTACATCCCAAACCGATTCGCTCTCGGCTTCCACCGCGACGGCGTAACTTCGGAATGCGAGCATTACCTGATAGCCCCGATAGAAATTCTCTCGGCGCTCCATCAAACTCTCAAATCCGGTTTCGTTGCCGGTAAAATTTCCGACAAAAGTAAATGCACGCACTACAGCGGCGCGCTCATTGAGATTGAGTGAATCAAAGGCGCGCAAAGTAGCGATCAATCGCGGCAAGATCTTGCGCAGATGGGAACGTAACGGTGGCAGAGTCGCTGCCAGCACAGGATTGTGCTGGTTGTTGATGCGATCCCGGTGAAACTCAATTTCAGCTTCATTCGATCCTAGATCGCGCAACGCCTTGATGCTTTGCACTTCTGATTTGCGTGCCGCCCATGCCTCGCGGTGAACCGCGAAAGTAGCGCGGCCTCCGCACAAACCTTTATACTCGTCTGAGAAAAACGGCACGGAGCGACGCGTGTGTAGCCATTCGCAATGGTTCTGCACACGACGTAAAAGATCGTACTCTGATTTTGACAGAGCAAAAAAGGTACCGGCGCTGGAGTCGGTAACCGCGATGTCCAAGGTAGCGCCTCTCTCAATCGTGGCGACACCCATCGCATATAAAAGCCTGGGGCAAACCGAGGCAACGGCCGATCCCGACCAAACCACCAAAACTAATCCAGCGACGAAAGAACGCATGAGTACGTTTCCTAGGAAAAGGAATCGGGTTTATCAGCTGAGCTCGCGTGGCACAAGGCCCTAGAGGCTTGCTAGGTAAGTCTTTGCAGTTGCTAGGGAAACTTCAAACTTCGTCCCGTTTTGCACAAAACCGATGCGCTTCAGCACGCGGACCGGCATCGGGTTAGCGCTATTTGGTTGGCAGATAATACGAGTCAGAGCGTGTTTGCGCTGAAACTCCAGAACGCAAAGGCAGAAGAAAATGGCTCCCCACCCCTGCCCTCGTAGGTCCTTTTCCCACATATGCAGGTGCATCTGGGCTTCGCGCGACGGCTGGAAGTCTTTAAGCGTGCAGTAGCCAATAGCTGCACCGTCCAAAACCCAGATGAGAATATCTTCCTTCGCTTCTTCCAAGGAGGGGCGCGCCGTTACAAACCAATTTAGGAACTTCGCATTCGAAGCTTCATCGGGACGAGCCGTTTCACCTTTTCGCAGCAGATCGCTGTCGGTGGCCTCTCGCCAATACCTCAAAATGTGGACGATATCTGCGCTCTCAACGGGCCGAATCGTGGCGCGCGCCTTGTTCAACATGCTTAGCATCCAATGACGGAGGACAGAAATCGTAAGCCTCTTTAAGCCAGTCCGTGAAATCACCTTCCACTTCGTCGTAGTGGTGTACTCGCACCATGTGCGCAAATTTGGTCTTGGAAGTCTGCTGAACTTTACGAACAAATGGGTCCTTGAGCCTTCGCCCCAAAAAGAAGCAGACCTCGAGATATTTTTTCTGCGGCCGGACAAAAAAGTAGCAGCTCTTTCTAGAAAAAATAATAGAGCGGTGCGATGCGTAAATGCGCTGGTCACCAAATTCAACAGCGGTGGACCGCAGCCGTTCCCAGGCATCCTTTAGTTCCTCGGGAAGATCATACGTCAGCTCTTCTTCGGTCTTGGTCCAACAGTTATGGGTGAAACGCTCCTCTTCAGTAAGAAATGCGTCACAGTGGTAACACTTGGTTGCCACCTTGCCGCCCACCTTTATCGTCGGTAATTTGTATTTCTTTGGAGATTTTTTTGCGGGCTTTCTCTTGACCTTGCGAGCCACTTTTTTTGCGCTCTTTTTCTTTCTAAGTTTTTTTGCCATTGCCAATAAATAGTACAAAATCACTGTGCAAAACGGGTCACTTTCCAGAACTCGACACAGGCGCTATCCGCTTTGAGCCCCGGTAATACAACTCGTTGATTCGGCGAGGCCGCCCAAACGGGCCGGG
>JALHPX010000009.1 GCA_022842225.1 bacterium | reverse complement strand
CGGGTGCAGCCGGGAAAAACGTAGACAAGGAATAGAGCAATGCCGTCTTTCGATATCGTATGCAAAGTAGATCCTTCTGAAGTCACCAACGCGGTCACTCAGGCGCAAAAAGAAATGCAGCAGCGCTACGATTTCAAAGGCAGTAAATCCAAGATCGATTGGGACGGCAAAAAAGAACTCACCCTCATTGGCGATGACGAATACAAACTCACGGCCGTAATCGATATTTTGCAGAGCAAATTGATCAAGCGCGGAATTTCTGCAAAGAGCCTGGTTTACGCGAAGATTGAATCGGCTTTCGAAGGAACGGTTCGCCAAAAGGTCACGATTCAACAGGGCATTCCCGTCGACAAAGCAAAAGAGATTAATAAGTTAATTAAAGAGAGCAAAGTCAAAGTGCAGTCCACGTTTCAGGACGAACAAGTGCGAGTCACTGGTAAGAAGCGCGATGACCTTCAAGAGGCAATGGGCCTAGTGAAGAAAGCCGAACTGGGCTTAGATTTCCAATTCACGAATTTCCGAGACTAATATGCCATTAGACAACACCCCTTCTGAATCTGCTTTGCCGCCGCCGATTACGGCGAAAACGATTTTCTTTCATAGCTTGGGTTGCCCCAAAAACTTGGTCGATACCGAAGTAATGGTCGGCATTTCTCTCGGAGATGGTTTTAAAGTGGTGCGTACGGCGGAAGAAGCGGCCGTGATTGTCGTCAATACCTGCAGCTTTATTAACGATTCCAAGCGCGAATCGATTGAAGCGATTTTGGATGCAGCCGAGCAAAAGAAGACCGGCAAATGTGAGCGCTTGATCGTCACCGGCTGCTTGCCCCAGCGTTACAAAGCAGACTTGAAAGTTTCTTTCCCTGAAGTCGACGCATTTGTCGGCACCGGCCAATATCAGCACTTGCTGGATTTCGTTGCTGGCAAAAAAGAAGAAGATTTTGGATTTAAACATCCGAAGTACATTCACAACGAACATTCGCCGCGTATTAATTCGCAGCCGTTTTATCGAGCCTACTTAAAAGTTTCGGAAGGCTGCATTAAGAATTGCGCGTTCTGCATTATTCCAAAAATCCGCGGCACATTGCGGAGCCGTACGATTCCGTCGCTAGTGGAAGAAGCGAAGACGTTGGTCGCTTCGGGTGCGCGCGAGCTGAATTTGATTGCACAGGATTTAACCGATTACGGCCGCGACCTAAGAGACGGCTCGAATCTCCCAGGCCTCTTGCGTGCGCTGGTGAAAGTCGAAGGGCTCGAATGGATTCGCATGCTCTATGTCTATCCAGACGAACTTTCTGACGAAGTGCTGGAACTCATTGCGACCGAAGCCAAAATCGCGAAATACATCGATACCCCGGTGCAGCACATCAATGATCGCATGTTGCAAATCATGAATCGCAAGACAACAGGCGCGCAGATTGAAGAGCGCCTTACGCGGCTCAGAGCCCGCATTCCTGAGGTGGCAATCCGCAGCACAGTCATCGTCGGTTATCCGTCGGAAACCGAAGAAGAGTTTGAGCAATTGAAGCAGTTCATCACGCGTGCGCGTTTTGATCACTTGGGCGTGTTTGCCTATTCGCTGGAAGAAAACACGGCCTCTTACAAATTGCCGGGCCAGCTCGACGAAGCCACTAAGCAGCGTCGGCGCGATGAGTTAATGGCGTTGCAGCAACAGATTTCGCACGAGCGCCTACAGGAGAATATCGGCAAAGTCGTGCCGGTGTTGATTGAAGAAGTTTCCGAGGAATCAGAGTTCTTGTGGCGCGGTCGCCACCAAGGCCAGGCACCCGACATCGATGGCCACGTTTTAATTCGCGCGGGACACGTGGAGCGAGGTAAGATCCTTCCAGTGAAGCTCGAAAGAGCCATGGAATACGATTTCATCGGACGCACCACATGCGAGAACAACGACATCGACGAACTGACCGAACTCGACCCGGAAGTCGACGGAGCCTCTGCCACTATTTAATTTGCGCAGCGCTCCTCTGCCATTCTGCATTCGCGGATTACGCCTGGATCCCAGTTTATAAAAAGCTGGTTCTGCGCACCGGTGCCGACTGGTCTAAATCCTACGAAAATTTCGATACCAATGGATTCATCACCGACTTCTCTGTGTCGGGACAAAAGGCCGAGATCCGCGATTTCACTCCGTATGTATTTGGCGAGTATGGGTTTGCCGAGGGGTGGTCGGCTTGGTCGCGCCTGCAGTTTATGGATTCCGTACTGAACACTCAGCAGACAGGAATTTTGTTGGCGTCTGGCTCAGGGTTAGGCGACGCGTGGCTCGGATTTAAGTACGCACTCGCAAATACGTACCCGCTCATTACCGCAGAAACCTTTTTTAAAGTACCCTTGGGAAAATCCGTTGCGACGACGACAAGCGACATGGTCACCGGCGATGGGAATCTAGATATTGGTATGCGCCTGCATATAGGGCACCGCGATGGGCCTGTGCTCTTTGCAATCAGCCCTGGAATTCTTTTCCGGTTTGGTGGCTATAGCACCGCAGGGCTTTTAGAAGCCGCGATTCAATATAATTTTCAAGATGCCTACGGCAGGCTTTTTGCGGAAGGCATTATGGCGTTCTCCGAGGCAGCGCTTCCTCCGTCGACAACGACGAATCATAATTTGCTAGGCACGGGCGGCTCCTACATGAAGCTGGCGGCGAGCCCGCTCTCGTTTGGAGCAGGCGCGCGCGCTGGTTACAATTTTTCCAAGGGTGTGGGGGTAGAAGCCTATGCTGCGATGAACTTCCAGGGGATGCGCACGGCGCGCTATTTACGGTTTGGAACGGATTTGATTTTCAATTTTGATTTCTTCAAAGGCGACCTGCGGCCGCGGGTGCGCGAAGTGCCGTTTAAGGGCGAAGAAGAATCTCAGAATTTTGATTAACTAGTTAATTAGGCGCCCGCTGATTAACGACCAATGCGCGTGACGTTGCCGTCGGCATTGGAGCTGCTGCCGCCGTAGGCACTGGTAGAAGCGGGACGACGTCCGCCGCGCATTTCTTCCTCACGGCTACTGCCACTGCGCTCTTCGGTGCGAGGGCGTTCTTGCTCCTC
The DNA here is from genome assembly GCA_022842225.1 of bacterium. Taxonomy (GTDB): domain Bacteria; phylum Bdellovibrionota; class FAC87; order UBA2466; family UBA2466; genus JALHPX01. The sequence goes on along the minus strand of JALHPX010000009.1, from coordinate 14,958 downwards.
GCCTTTTTTAGATTTTTTCGAAAAGAAATCAGAGGCCAGCGTTCCCGATTTTTGAGGCTCGGTTTTTGTCTTGGCTTCGCCTGTCGATGTAGCCGCGGGCATGCTGGACGATGCACCAAAGAAGGACTGTGTCGCCGATCCCGGAGCGGAGCTGCCTGTTTGCGGGGTAGAGCCATTCGTAACGGTATTCGTGCCGCCGATAGGTGATACATCGCCGGGCGCATTGCCGGATTTTATCGACGAAGGAATCGCGGCACTGGCCGCGGCTTCTGCCGCCGCCGTAGCTGCAGCACTAGGAGTTGTAGCCCCGCCGGTGATGGCGGCAAATTGGGATTGGGTCTGGGCCGTGATAGTGTCGATCGAATTTTGTGTCGGTGCTGGAGTCGGAGTTGTCGACGGACCGCCTTGAGGCAATTGCGAAGCAGAGACTCCAAGCTCTTTTGCTAGTTCGTCGGAAATTTTCGCGCCTTCGTCCCATGCCGTTTTATTTCCCCCCTTGGCGGCAACTTGGCCTGGATCTGTTGTCGGAACATTTACCTGTTCCACGCCGCTGTCGTCGCTCCCGCGCAAACTAGTAACTTGATTGTTGGTGCGATTGGGGTGGCCGGTCGAAGCCCCCTCTTGCGGCTTTGCTTTAGGAGTAGTCGCGTTTCTAAAAACACTTTCTGCTTCGAGGGCCGCGCCCACGACAACCTTGCCAATCTGCTGCGACGTCATGGGCAACCCGGGGATAGCGGTTTTAATCGCAATGCCTGTTGCTGCCGTAATGGCCCCGAGAGATCCAAAGAGCGGGGTCGTTTTGTCAGTGATATCGACGTAACGAATTTTTCCAGAGGTTGGGTACCATTCCGTAAAATCTGATTTGTATTTCATTCCGCGGTAGCGGTTGTCAAAAGCGGCTGCGCGCATTTTCTCGCAACCGTAGTCGCTCCAACCTGAATCGACGTTGGAACCACCGGCAGCTTGTCCTTCAAACTCTGCCCCAACTCCGTTGCCTGCTCCGAAACCTTGCGGCAACCCCATCATGCCCTGACCAAGAGCGACGGCGCTCATGTCGCGAGCGTTAATGGCGCTCCCACCAACGACGGAGAAAGCTGGCTGACCGGCTGGCGCTGCCCCGCCGAAATATCCTGTACCCCGCATTCTAAATTCCTGTGCTTTTCCACGGTCGAACGATAGCTCCCCACAAAACTGCCGATCTTTTGCGCCCATTGCGTTGCACATTTGTTGTGCGGCCCGCGCATCACTGATTGCCAAAATTGAAGCTCGGTTCACACCCATTTTTTGAAAACCGTAGGTAAGGTTACATTTAGCGCGGGCATCATCAGCAAACTTCTTTACGTTACCGGCACCAGTACCAGGGGGAATCGAAAAAGGCCGCACATCCAAATTCACTTTGCACTTAGCGGCCATCTTCACCATCTCAGTGATAGCAGCGTTCACACTGCCGCCCCCAGACCCGTCGAAAACGCACATGGGCCACCATTTATCAAACTGCTCCCACTCCGCGCCTTCTGCGCGCGCAATGTTCGACGCGGCTAAGACTGCGGCGATGAGCAGAGATAAGAATGTGCGCCAATAGCTCACTCGGAATCTCCATAGGAAGGTTTACTCACACGCACGCCGCGCGATTCAGAAGCCGAAGCGGGCCGACGGCCATTTCGCTCGGTCGTAGCCCCCGATTTTTTTCGTCGAGCGGCCACTTCTTCTTCGGTTTCTTCTTCGCCCAGACCGTTAAACACACCGCTATCAAATCCAGAGCCTGCGCCGACTTTGCCGCCAGAGGAACCATTGCCGCTATAACCGCCGCCGAGGGCGAGTGAATTGGAGTCAGAGTAAGAGTTTGGAGCGGAGCCCGCAGGTTTGGCACTTGGGCCAGAATCTTGTGTACCGGCGTACGGATTTACCGCAGCCCCTTCGTCATAAAGAATACTTCCGCCTTTTGTGCTGCTTCCGCCCGCGACGGCACTTGAAGCACTCGAGCTTTTGTAAACGTTATCACTTGAAACTTCGGAGTTCCCTTTACCGGCAAAATCTTTCGGGTCGACGGCCTTAGCACCTTCCGCCCAAACAACTTTATTACCTTTTTTCGCCAGCTCTCCACCGGCAGGAGGAGTAATAGCGACATTCACATCCGCGCGCGGCTCCTGCACCGGCTGCGAGGAACCAGTTACTTTTGGCTGCGCTTTTGGAGCGGCATTTGCCGCGGAAGAAACTTTCGTGACGCCTTCTTTGTGTTTCTCGGGAGCCGCCGTTGCCGTTTTCGCAGCAGGAACGCTGTTGGCGTAAACTTCACTGCTTCCTCTATCAAAGAAGCCAGAATCCAAACTGCTTCCCTGCCCTCTAGACTGCGTAACACCGGGAACGGTTTGCGCAATCATCGGAACTTGGATGGGTCCGGGTGGAGGTACTGGATTGGGCGGTGAGAAAAGCGGCGGGTCGGACTTCATATTGTATAGGTTGCTCGACGGCGTGTAATAAGTCTGCCGATTAGCATCGTATTGAAAGGGCTGATCCGTCCCAAAATATTTTTTAACCTCGGATGCCGTGTTCACGTGCGCATTTTCTCTCATCACGTCGCAACCGCCAGGAGTCCATTTGTCAGGCGGATCGCCGGTGCGAGGCGCCCAGTTGCGACTTCCGTCAGATTTGGTATCGATGATTTCTCCGATGAGCATTCCGTAACGACTACCGTTCGGCTTTCCCATTTGACTGTGCCCAATCGCTTCGTGCGCCACGGTATCTGCGGTGTGGCCACTAATCACTTCAATGGAAACGGCTACATTGCCGGTCGCCTTGTTATGACCGTGCCCGTCGGCATCATTCAGCTTGCTGGGGTCCTGGGCGGATTTGCTGCTTAGTTCTGCGCAACCGGCGACGGCCGGATCCCAAACTTCTTTGCCCGGATTGTTGGGGTCTGGAATTTTTTTATTGCACATTTCAGCGGCGGTCAGCGTCCAAGGAACAAGGGCCGTAGCGGAGCCCTGCATACCATTCTGAAAATTACACTGTGTTCTGGTGGCAGCGTTAACCGCTGAAGCGCTGTCCCCTACAACATTCCAATCAACCGTGACGGGATATACTTGCAGATGGACGTTGCACTCCGCCGCATCGTCAACGAGCTCTTTAATAATTCCGTTGGGGTCTTTTACTGTCTTGTCGATGAAGGCACACAAAGGCCACCAGTGACTTAGTTGGCGCGTATTGCCTTTTACGGCTCCGCCCCCAGCAGTCTGCGGCGGGGCTGGCGGTGATATGGGTGGAAGCTGTTTCTTATTTCCGGAACCATCTCCGCCAGCATTCGGATCTTCTGCTTTTGCGCTTTCGTCCGAAACCAATCGACCGGAAGTGGCGCTGCCGGAGTTGTTGGAATTTTGATTGCTCGAGTTGCCGCTGGTGTCTCCAAGTCCTAGCGATCCGGAGCCGTCGGAGTTGCCGTTGCCATTTCCCTCACCGTGTATCGATGCCGGAGGCATGAAGAAACCAGGAACTAAACTGGAGATGGGAGGAAGTTCGGGAACTTCATTTTTCTTTTTCTCGGGCGTTTTGGCCGGAGTTTTTGTAGCTGTTTTCTGAGTGTTTCCAAGGCTTTGAGTGAGACGCGATTGAGCGGAGCCCAATTGGTCAGCTGACTTGCCCCAAGACACAGGGGCGCCGAGAGATAATTGGATAATAAGCAGTAAATTTATGTACTTACTCATTCCTTACCTGCCCCGGGCTTGTATTCTTAGCCCTATATAGTGCAAGGGTGGGACCAGGATGGGCGGCGTAAGTAGCTGTTATCTTAGGGAGTTATTTCGGCTCGCTCTGTATTCTTTGTACAAAGAATGGTCAGCGGGCGCGGGAGCGTTTGTAGGCTAGCCAGGAGAAAAAGAGGAAGGCGAAGTTGGGGGCCCAGATGCCTAGCCAGGGCGCGACTTTGCCTTGGACCGCGAGTGCGTTTGCTGCGACGTACGTCAGCCAATATGCCGTTGCGACCAGCAAGCACAATACGATCGCGGCACTCGTTACGCCCTTTTGACTTAGGATGCCGATGAAAAATCCGAGGGCTGCGAAAACGACGCAGGCAAAGGACATCGAAAATCTTCGGTGGAATTCAACTAACAGCTGGCGGTGCTGCGGGGGATCATGCGCGGCTTCGGCGATTTTTTGTTTGAGCTCGTTGTAATTGTACGACGGCGGGCTGTAGGGCCGCCACGCTTCGCCCGTTTTGCCGACGTCTAAATTAATGTCGTAAACGTCGAAATTAATCTTTTGTTGTATGGTCTCGTCATTCTCATTCTGCATGTGAATGGAGCCATCACTTAATCTTAGCGTTAAGACGCCACGCTCTTCGTTTAATCGCAGCAGGCCCGCTTGCGCTGTAATGGCGAGCGGGTGATCTTCCTCGCGCTTATCAAAGATAAAAATCTTTTTTAGCTCGTTCTTCACCGGAATAGTTTGCTCGGCCAGGATCGTGAGGCCATAAAAGCCTTCGACAAAAACCCCAGGCTTCAGACTCGACATCACCTTCTCCTGACCCAGCTTGGTGATCAGCAGCTCAAAGCGGCGGTTGCCGATCGGCACGGAGTAAAGCGAGAGATAAAGGCAGATACCCGCCATCACAAAACCAAATCCTAAAACCGGCAGGAAAATATCGCGGATGCGGATGCCGCTGACTTGAAGGGCGATAATTTCGCCTTCCGAATTGGCTCGCGAAATACCGAGTAAAACCGCGAAAAGGTACGCTATGGGCATCGCGAGCGGCAGAAACGACAAGCCCAATGCCGACACGATCCGCCCCACATCCGCCATCCCCACCTGGTGGACGATGATGAACTCCATCAGCCGGATGGCCTGCATCAGCAGCATGATGAGCAAAAAGGTCGCAGTCCCCGTGAAGAAGCTAAAGAGGATCTCGTTGATGAGATACTTCAAAATGCCCAGCTGGATGCGAGGGTATTTATGGAAGGCTTTTTCCCGGTCCAAAGGGCCGAAACTAAGCCCCGTGTTTGCCGGGGTATCGCTCATCAGGCCTAGAACTTTACCCCGATAGGTACGGCTTTGAAAATGTGCTAAAAATCGAGGCATGAACGATCCCGATCTCTTTACCGCCTCGGTCTCGACTTCCGCGGATGTGCCCTTGGCGCAGCGGATGCGGCCCAAGGAATTGGACCAGGTCCAGGGACAGCGGCATTTCCTAAACGAGCGCTTTTTTCGCATGCTCGATTCTGACAAATGGACGGGTCTCATCTTCTGGGGGCCGCCCGGCAGCGGCAAGACCACGCTGGCCACCGTGATCGCGAATCGCACCCAGCGCCAGTTTCAAGCCCTTTCGGCCGTCACCAGCGGCGTGAAAGAAATCCGCGAGAAGCTGGAGATTTCCAAAGCCGCCTTTCGCATGGGCAATCCCGCGCATATTTTGTTTATCGACGAAGTGCACCGCCTCAATAAGGCGCAGCAGGATGTGTTGCTGCCTTACCTCGAAGAAGGCAGTGCGCGGTTTATTGGAGCTACGACAGAGAATCCATCGTTTGAAATCAATAACGCGATTGCCTCGCGCTGTGTGATTTTTCACTTTCAGCCTCTGGAAGATCGCGAGCTGATGAGAATCGTGCTGCGCGCGGCTCCCGAGCTGCCCACCACACTTGCAGAGAAAATCGCAGCCGCCGCAATTGGCGATGCGAGGCGTGCGCTTACTCTGCTTGAACACTTGCAATTGATGGCCGGCAAAGACGCGCGAGTTCCGACGGAAGAAGACTGGGATCAACTCAAACACTCGCAAAGTCTGTACTACGATAAAAAATCCGAAGCCCACTACGACACGATTTCTGCGTTTATTAAGAGCATCCGCGGTAGCGATCCGGATGCGGCGGTCTACTACCTGGCGCGCATGCTGGAAGGCGGAGAGGATCCGCTCTTTATCGCGCGAAGGCTGATTATTTTGGCGAGTGAAGATATCGGCAATGCCAATCCCGCGGCGCTGATGATTGCGACGAGTGCCTTCCAAGCCACCCACGCCATCGGAATGCCCGAAGCGCGGATCGTACTCGCGCAGTGTGTGACTTATTTAGCTTGCTCGGACAAGAGCAACCGCGCGTATGTGGCGATTGAGGAAGCGATGGAGGTGGTGCGCCAAGGCGGCTCGGCGGAAATCCCGATGCACTTGAGAAACGCACCCACCAAGCCGATGCGAGCTTGGGGACATGGCGCCGGCTACGCGTACCCGCATGATTACCCTGGCGGTTGGGTGCGCGCGCAGTATTTACCAGACGCTTTAAAGACGCGGCGGTTTTATCGCCCCACGGATCGTGGGAGCGAAAAGAAGTTTATGGAGTTCTTAAAGCAGCGGGGAAAAAGTACGGACGAAGGAAATTAGAGAAAAATTCTAATTCCAACGCTGCCGAATAAGTTGATGAGCGGATTGGGCTTATGGATATCGACGCCATACGCAAACGCTTCGACTTCAAACGCCAACGCGCGCGCGACTGAAATCCGAAATCCAGCGCCTAAGTTGCCTGAGATACCCGTACGTACTGGCTCTTGCAGGTAATATGCGGCAGGTGCTGAGGGCACTGTGACATAGTAACTCCGCTTGGTTTCCACGTAACCAACCCCAACGTAAATAAAGGGTTGGAAAGTGCTCTGCTGTCCCAAGATATCGAGATCAATACCGACGGAATAAATCGTCGTTTGAGTCATAACATCATTCAGAGTCGCGACGTCATCGATCACCAGTACGTTTTGCAGAGAGCTAGTATTGGTATAGCGCCCTTCAAGCCGTACTCGCGGGAGTAACGTAATCGCCATCCCCGTCGAAGCGGAGAGACTGAGAATATATTTGTCTGTATCGATGTGGTTCTTCGAAAGCGATCCTTTCGCGAACACTTCGAACGCGGCGTGCGCCTGACCGCACAGGGCGGCACCCAGCAAAAAGAGAACTGCGAATTTTGGGGATTTCATAACCCTATTGTAGGCCAGTTCTTGAGTTGTGCCCATGGGTGAGTGTAGCCTTGGGACAGTGTCCTCCGTATACACAGCTCACGCACTCAGCCAATTTGACTACCTGCCGATAAAGCAGGCTCGCGACATTTTGTCCGGGAAGCTTTTGTCCATCACCCCGCGTCAGCTTGCGCTGCGCTACGGCGAAGATGCGTACCTCTTTGTGTTCCAATTTGGCAGCGTGGTTTTTTTCAACGTGCCGGAAGCGGTAGTACGCGAGGAGCTCGATAAGCTTAGAGCAAAAATTGATAGCCCTCTGCCGCTCACCTCAACCGAAACGTATGTGATCCACACGGGTAGTCAAACCAACCACGTCGATTTCGAGTATGTGGAATTGAAGAAAGCGACACTCGAGCACATTCGCTTGGTGGCCTATTCCGTCGGCCAGTCGGCAGCGCTGGAAACGTTTGAAATGAGAGCAGAGAAAATGCTCTCTGATACTTATTCGCTTTTGAGCAATTTAGCGGCGACGGGGCGACTGCCGATCTATACGAAGAGATTGCTGAAGACGATTGGGACTATCACTGCGACGAGACAGAATATTATTTCGAATCTGGCGGTTCTCGATGCTCCCGATGAGATCTGGGAGAGCAAAGAACTCGAAAAGTTGCACCGAGAACTCCAACAAAACTTCGATATCGACACGCGCTTTCGTTCTCTCGATAGAAAGCTCACTCTCCTTCAGGACAATATCGAAATTCTTGTGGATCTTGCCACCAGCCGAAAAACCAACTTCCTCGAGACATTGATTGTTTTATTGATTGTTCTCGAGATTGCACTAGCTCTATTTGGATTAAATCGCTGATCCGAAAAATCCAGGCTCCGAACTAACGGCGCCCTCCGCGGTTTCCGCCACCATCACGGTTACCCGATCGCATACCACCACTATGATCTTCCCGACGTCGTACCGCACCTTCGGGCTTTTCTTGCGCTTCATCTACTTTAATAGGCCGACCTTTAAGGTCGTAACCTTGCATACGTTCAATTGCGTGCGTCGCTTCATCGTTATTCGTCATTTCCACAAAACCAAAACCTTTGGAACGACCTGTTTCTTTATCTTTGATGACTTTCGCACTGCTAACTTGCCCACATTGGCTAAACAGCCGGTTTAGTTCGTCGTCGGTTGTGTCGTAACTCAAGTTGCCGACGTAGAGTTTCTTTGCCATGTCATTTTCCTTGTTGTTCTAGACCCTAACTAAGGTCTCTCCTTCTACTTTTCGGGATTTAGACACAATCGCTTGAACATTCTAACAACATTAAGACGCGCCGCGCCAGCCGTCGCGGGCAATAAATCAGTCGAAGCAACCGGACCCCTTCCGCGATGGCAGCGCGAGTCCAACTTCAAGAAATTAGAAGACTGCGGGCGTGACATGCGGGAGCAGTACCGCGGTGCCGGGTGGAATTTCTCCGTCCCCCGTCCTCATTAGATATGGGCAAGGATTGATTCAGTTCGCCCGCGACGGCTGGTGCGACGCGTCTTATTCTTAGTTACTTCAGTGAGACCTTTGTCATCGCGTCGCCTTGGCGGATTTGTTTCACAAACTCCAGGCCCTTGGTGACTTGTCCGAAGACTGTGTAGTTTTTGTCCAGGTGCGCATGACGACCCAGGCTGATGTAGAACTGGCTGTCGGCGGAGTTGGGGTCCGACGCGCGGGCCATCGCTAAGGTGCCTTCGACGTGTTGGCGGGCGTTGAATTCGGCTGGCAACTTTTTGCCCGAGCCGCCTGTGCCGTCGCCGCGAGGATCGCCACCTTGGACTACGAATCCGGGCACCACGCGGTGAAACGTTAAACCGTTATAAAAACCTTGTTCGATTAATTCTTTGATCCGGGCAACCGTCTGTGGCGCGTCCTCTGGATATAGCTCCGCTTCGATTTGACCGTACTTGGTGTCGATAACCATCATCTTTGCATCCTTCCGTGCTGCTTGTTTCGTGCACGTGCAAGCGGCCAGCCACAGAATCAGACCGCAATAAAATAAATTAAAACCCAGCTTCTTCGAACTCATTAAAATCCCCCAAAAACGTCCTGTGCCATTCGCCCCACAGGGTAGAAAGAAGGCCCGCGATTGGCAATGATCAAACGTAAAGGGCGCTGCTCTTAAGCGAAACGTTTTGGCGAGAGCGGTGCTAAAGCAGCGTCGGGAGTTGCCGAGATGAATGCTTGAGCGAGGCGGAACGCCGTCTCGTAAATCCAATTGCCGGACCTACCCGCAAAGCCAGCGAGCAAAAAAATGCCGGGAAACGCAGGCAGGCTTCCGATGATTGGCAGGCCATCACAGGAAATCGATTCCACCCAAGTCTCCACGTGCGGCGCCGTGGTGCCATCGATCCAACCGTGACTTTGAAAAAAACGCGTCACGTTTTCTTGCGAAAAAGTGTCGACCCAATCCGGGCGAATGCCATAGCCACGATCCTCGAATAAATTGCGAAAGCTCCCGACCGTCACGGTGGACCCTGGCCCGCGCAAAGCAAAGTCGGCGCCTTCATGAAAGAGCGAGATGGAGTGGGGATGATCTTTTGTCGACGAAAAAACAAACCGATTCATCGTTGCCGGCAACCAAATCGAGGAAAGCCCCGGAAGCAATTCGCGTGGAAATCTCTCGGTAGCGATAAAGACAGCACTCGCGCGCAGCGTTTCTTGCTTCTTCCCTGTCTGCACTTTTACCGCGTAATCAAACGGGGCCTTTTGCTCGATTTTTAGAATCGAATCAATCGCAGCCCCTTCACCCCCATCTGCAAGAAGAGCCGCGACAAAATCATCGCGGTTCCAAACCGAGCCAGCGGAGAATTCCATAATGGACGAATGCGCTTCGCTTTTTTCAAGCCACGCGGCGCCTTTATGAGTAGCTGGAATTTTTTTGGCGTTCAGGAAGTTCGAGACTCGTTCGTGGCTGCGCTCGGACAAGCCCCAGACGGTGGAAGTAAGCCCCACTCCGTAGGTGCGCTCGGTGCGGCCGCGGGTTTCGCCATTTCCGACATAGGCTGCGAGAACGCCGGCTTCATTCGGCGTGTTGAGCCAGCGAGTGGTGGCTAGCACTCCTAAATCTCTTAAACATTTTTGAACCCAAAGCGCGGTCCAATCGTTCCCGAGAACGAGACAAGAAGTGGAAGGTTTCATTCTGCGGAGATCACCAGATGTTTGCCGCTTTTGCGAACTTGCAGTTTGCGCAGCGAAGCGCCCTTGCAGGGCCCATCGGTACACAGGCCCGTTTCAATATCGTAAAGCGCTCCATGCTGGTGACATTGGAAAGAAGTTTGCGAACCATTGAGCACGCTGCCCGCGTTGAGATCGAGCGGCACAGGAAGGTGTTTACACTCGTTGACGTAGGAAAAAAATTTCTCGTCGCGCTTGATCAAGAACGCATCGCACATTTTTCCATCCACTTGGATTTGGAAAAAGCGCACTTGAAGATGATCTAAGAGCTCTTCAGCGACTTTAACAACCGCACCCTTATCATTCTTCGATTTGGACATAGACGACGGTGATGTTGTCGGAATATTCAGCTTTGCCAGCTTCGGTGACGAGTAAGTCGACGAGAGCCTGGCCATCTGAAAGGTGAGATTGAATGAGGTCTTGAATTCGACGCTCTGTTATTTGCTTGTAAAGACCATCGGAGCAGATCAAAAGCCGATCGCCTGCTTTTACCGGGACCATCTCTTCTTGCACGCGCAGCGGATAAAATTCCGGCGGCAGACCAAGGTACGAAGAAAGCACAGGCCCTTGGAAGTTCTCGTCGAAGGTCTCGTGATCTTCGGTCATCAACCGAAGCAAGCCATCGGTGTAGTGATACAGGCGCGAGTCACCGACATGGCAAAGTTCAGCGCATTGGCCGATCAGATGCACGGAAGTCAGCGTCGTTCCCATCAGCGCGTCGCCCAGAGAATCCATCGCCTCTTTTAAAACAGCTTCCTGTAGCTTCTCGATCGTGCGACTGAGTCGGGTACCATCATCGGGGTGGTGAAGCTCTAAGCCCTCCACCGCCATTTTCGAAGCCACTTCGCCTCGCGCGCCCCCGCCCACTCCGTCCGCCACGGCATAAAGCCCGCGCGCGTCGTTAAGGAGAAACGAGTCTTGGTTCATCTCACGGCTGCCCAATGCTGTTGCTGCGAATCCCTTCCATTGCATGAATTCATTGTAACCGCTTTAGGGGAAAAGGGTGCTGATTCTCAGATCAGTCTTTGTAAGTACTTGAATTGACATATCTTTAACGTGCCAAGGTGTCAGGTTCCTGGTAATTGTCCCTGCCTGTCGCACCGCGGTAAAATTAAATGGGGAGTGGTGGGCACAATTGACGGACTACCCCCGAAATCTATATGCGCGGCTGAGAGAGCCCCCCTCGCTTGGCCAGTCCTGTTTTGATGCCTGCCACCCCTTCTCTTTTTCTCCCGCCTAAGCTATTGCTCGGCGCATGTCTTGGATTGTCTCCATCGATCTTTCCGGCTCAACCGGCTCCATTAGTCTATTTTCAGACCTGGAACTGGTGTGCGAAATCGCGCTCGAAGGCCCCTTCAAGCATTCCGAGCGGTTGTTTGGAACGCTCCAAGACCTACTCAAAGCCAATAGACTAGCGCCAGGCGACGTCTCGGCCTGGTATCTCAATCAGGGGCCGGGATCGTTTACAGGACTTCGTATTGCCATGAGTGCGGTGAAGGGGATCTGCGCAGTGACCGGAGCCGATCTCAAAACCGTTTGTGGAGCCCGTGCTCGTGCGCTGGGTTGGTGGAAAGAAAAAGGCTCTCCCGATATCACCGCCATCTGGGTCGCCTCTCCCGCCTCGGCAAAGCAATTCACCTTGCATCGCTATCAGATCAAAGACGGCCAGTTGGAATGGGTTTCCGCTGCAACGGAGCCGGACCTAGTCCCACCCGCTTTGGATGAAGTGCTCTTGGTAGAAAAAGAATCGGAGCTTGGGATTTTTTGGCCGGGACAAAGTCGATTCCTGCCACTCGCAGCACTGGAGTCCGACGAGCAAGACCCCAGTCTCGCGAGTCCGCGCTACTGGGGTACAAAAGAGTTTGTGAAGTCGCCGTTATTTGCGGCGGCGGAATAACCACACGCCAATTGCAGCCGCAAACAAACCAAGCGGAGCAAAGATCATCGAAGCCAATTGAACAATCCGAACTTTGAATTCATTTAAGTCCATGCGCGCTTCGTCGGTCGCACGAGGACGGATCGCAATGAGATCTTCTTCGCTCGATAACCAACTCAGCATGTTCATGTACAAGTCGCCATTCATTCCGAACGAACGCACTCCGTTGGCGGCGAAATCCGCATCGCCGACTACAACCAGGCGAAACTCTGGAGTGGCGGGCTTTTCTTCCTTAGGATCCTTTGCATCCGCTGGTTTCTCAGCAGCGCTCTTGCCCGTGATGGCAAAGGCGATAGTGAGCGGGCCTTTTTTATCGGTCTTCTCATTCACCTGAAGACGCTGGCCTTGGAAGGCGACATCAAAACTAACGGCGCTCGACGAAAACAGATCATCGACCTTGTAGCCTTCGGGAATGTTCTGCGCTTTTTGAATGGGCGAAGCCAATTGCAAAATCGTCGGCATGCGCGCTTCTTTGGTAATTGGATGGGTGCGCGAATAGGTTTCAATAAAGGGAACGACGGGATTGGAATTCGCAGAGCGACGCAGTTCATTTAACTCCAAGACCACGCGCTTAGGTTTCCAATCCAAGCCAAACTTGGCCAAGAATGGCTGCAAAGATCCCGGAGAGTCTGGCTCCACCATCATCAGCACGCTGCCGGAACGTTGAGTGAGGTAATCTTCCAACGCTTTTATTTCATACGGCATAAACTCACTCTTGGGGCCAGCGACCACGACGACTTCTGCATCGTCTGGAATTTTCTCGCTGGTGATCAATTTCAGATCGGCAACGTCAAAACGGCCTTCCTGCATGATGCCTTTGATTTCGGTAAAGCTGCCCTGCCCTGCTTCGGTGATGGAGCGCTCGCCGTGACCCGACAAGAAATAGGCTTTTTTCTTATTGCCCTTGCCCGCCTGAATAATGGCGTTGGTAAGTTTCTCTTCGAGCTTGGGATCAAAGGGGCCATTGGATAAGCCCTCGACCCGTGCGGTGCGGCTGTCGGATTCAATGAGGATCGTGTCGAGTTGCGTGACGTTGTAAGTCTTTGCAGCGAGTGGATCCCGCATCACATCCATGAACTCCACTTTCACTTTGTCGGACTTGTATTTGTAACGATCAAAAATCTCTTTGTAATCGGGAATCGACTGCGTGTTTACAAACGCGCGGAAGGTCACGGGCTTTTGCAGTTCCGAAACAACTTTTACCGATTGCTCGGAAAGCGTGTGCATTTTGTTTTTCGTCGCGTCGTATTTCCAATCGTAGTTAACGAAAATCAGATTGAAGACTGCAGCGATTGCGACCACCAACACCACTTTGAAGGCGGCATTGAGACCGTAAAGAGTGCTGCGCTTTCCTGCCGCTGCTTTAAGCCGCGTGCGATCGAGCCAGAGATAACCTAAGAATGCGACCAGCGCGACTCCACCTGAAATCCAGGGAATCAGCGGAAGCGACTGGTAAAGGTAGGAAGCTGTAAGGCCCCCAATGACCGCGACAATCGATAGAATCTGTAGAGCTAAAATCATAAGATCTCCGAAATACCTTACTTACAGGCTGCTATTTCCAACCGTTGTTATTTCCAGCGATGGCTCTCGACCACTTGGTGGGTCAAGAACAGCGCCACTGCCGTAAATGAGACGAAATAAACCACGTCTTTCACTTGAATTAAGCCGTTTGAGAAACTCGTAAAGTGACTAAGCGGCGACAAGTAAATCATCAGCGGCCCCCATTCGATGGGTCCCGTCGTTGCCGTCATGCCTTGGCCAAAAGATTGGAACAGCCAGAGGAGCAGCACGGTCAGGAATGTGAAGATCGCCGCAATCGCCTGCGAAGAGGTGAAAGAAGAGATCAGCGCGCCCACCGCCATGTACGTGCTCAGCATCAGCAATAGGCCGATATACGTCGACAGAATCACCTGAAGATCTGGATTGCCCCAGATAACGAGGAAGAACACATAGAGCATCGTCAACGCCACCACGCTAAAGATCAGCAGCATGGCCGAGATGTATTTCGAAAGAACGATGCTCGTGCTCGAGATCGGAGCCGTGAGCAGGAGCTCCATCGTGCTCTGGCGTTTTTCTTCTGCATACAGGCGCATCGTTACGAATGGGGCGATAAAGCAAAGGACAAACGCCATATTCTGATAAAAATAGTTGGCGAGTTTATCCAGCGTTACCGACGGGCCAGAACCCATGCTCTGTTGGAAATTGTACTGCTGGTACAAAATAATAAACTTGGTGAAAATGCTTCCCATTAAAAACAGAAACACTCCCATCAGCACATAAGCCAACGGTGACCAATAATAGGATCGGACTTCTCTCTTAACGAGTGCGCCTACTTTGGAGTTCATGCTGAGATCCTTCCGCTAATCAGGTTCAGATAATATTCTTCGAGCGCCAGAGCGACAGGTGCCATGCGTACCAGCCCTGCGCCGGATTCCACCACCGCACGCGCGACTTCCGCCAGAGCGTCTTCGCGGGCTTCTGTCTCGACGATAAAACGGTGGGTGCCTTCTTCGCTGCGCCGGACGTTTTTCACTCCGGGGACTTTCTGCACCGCTGTCATAGCTTTGTCGCTGGACTTATTCATGACGATTTCGGTTTTTACCACTTCGCCGGTGGCACCAAATTCATTGAGCGCTTCTTGCGCCACGAGCTTGCCTTTTTCGATGACCAGAATGCGATCACAGGTCGCTGCCACTTCCGTCAGAATGTGGGTGGAATAAATAATCGTGCGAGAGCCGGCCATGGACTTAATGAGTTTGCGAATTTCGCTTACCTGCTTAGGATCCAGACCGACCGTTGGTTCATCGAGAACCAGAACTTCGGGCTCGTGCAAAATCGCTTGGGCCAGCCCCACGCGCTGGCGATAGCCCTTGGAAAGATTGCCAA
>JALHPX010000008.1 GCA_022842225.1 bacterium | reverse complement strand
TTCCAGAGCTGTTGGGTAACCCACCACACGCTTTCCATGAATGAGAGATCCATGGTGCGGTACGCGCGGCCAAAATCCGCCCAGCGGCCGGTGCGCGTAATCGTTTGTTCCCATTCTTTAGTGTAACGCTGGACGATCGAGCGGCAAGCTTCGTTGAATTTGCCAACGCCGTACTCGACGACCGCGCTGGCACCGGAGAGGCCCAGCTCTTTTTCCATTTCAAATTCGACGGGCAAGCCATGGCAATCCCAGCCCCAGCGGCGCTCGACGTAGCGGCCCTTCATCACCCAGTAGCGGGGAACAATGTCTTTCAATGTGCCGGCCAAGATGTGGCCGTAGTGCGGTAGCCCGGTGGCAAAGGGAGGGCCATCGTAAAATACAAAAGCTTCTTTGCCCTTATTTGCCGCAAGGCCTTTTTCTTGGATCTTATTTTGGCGCCAGTATTCGAGGACAGACTCTTCTACTTGGGGAAATTGGACATCGGCTTTGACGGGCTTCATAGCCGCCAAAGTTAACGTACCGACGGTGGCATTTGCAAATGACAAAGCCCCCGGGCCCAGATTCTAAAATCACTCAAAGTGAGCCTCAAGAGAGGCGCTAGAATCTGAACCCGCGGGCTTCATACTTACCGCTTTTCATACTGGACCCGCCACCCTATGGAAAACCATAATTGGGCGGAATGTCTGTAGCGGTTTTAGGTTGTGTTACTTCCGGTTGCGTCCGTAGCTGTAGTTCTGTGGCGTTAGGTTCTTGTTGCTGTTTTTGTGTGTCGCGGACTTTCCTAAAGAGTAATCAAATTCGCCTAATTGCGTATCCATGGGAGGCGCAATCACCGACGAATCGTTGTTTGAGCAGCGTGCTAAGAGAAAGGTAAGCGCCAAAACAGCGACGATTTTGCCAACTCTTACTAGCACACCAAATCAGAAGAGACCTTTGCGATTCATTCCCGAACTCCCCGCCCCTAAAAACTGCCCCTTAAAAAACGTGTCCTGAGCCGACCTTGGCGGTCGTGGCAGAACAGAACTGTCCTAAAGCAGTATTGATGCCAGTCGGTCGCGGAATTGTTTGAGCGTAGGGGAGAGAAAAAGAGTCGATTTCTTGGCCAGCCAGGGACGACTTTGGTCCCCGGCCGGGCAAGTTTTGTCATTCAATGAAAGTCAGGTTTGGCTGTGCTCGAGTTTTCCAACCTTGGTCTTCGAAGGCGAAAACCACAGCCATTCCAAGAAAGCAGGAAGTACCACAAGGCCGACAAACCAAATGGCTGCAGTGCCGAGCAACGCAATCCATCCCAGTCCTCGCAACACACCTGCTTTGGCAAAGATTAAGACGCCAAATCCTACCGCCGCTGTCGCCAGTGCGAGATTCACACTCGGCGCAATATCACGCGCGGCCTTGTACCCAGAGCCCGTCTCTCGGGCCCGGTGGACCAGGTGAATCGGCACGTCGATACCCATCGCCACAAACGACGGGATGATAGTGATGTTGAGAATATTGAACTGTACGCCAAAGAGCACCATCAGCCCCATGCCTATCGGCAAAGCGAAAAGTAAGGGCAGGTAACTGGCCAGAGTATCGTCCCATTTGCGTACGTTGATCCAGATGAACAAGCCCACGGATAAGAAGATGGTGAGCAAGATCAGCGAACCATCGCGCTTAATCAAATCGAGAATGTCCATGAAGATCACGGCATCTGAACCGCTCAAAATATCAGGAAAGTTTTTTTCGATGTCCTTAAACATCGTCGAGTAGATCCGGATATTGTCGTAGGTTCCCAATTTAATGGCAGGGTAGACGTAAATCAGGAAGCCTTTGTTGGTAGAACCGCGCAGAGAATCTTGCACGTGTTTAGGAATATCCGCGAAGGTAAAGGGCTCGGCAGATACCCAGCGGCGAACCGAATCCCCCGGAACATCGAGCGATTTTTGAATCCACTTATCCTTTAGCTTGCCGACCGATTCCTGCATCTTAGCGAGGATGGCCTGCTTCGCGGTCTGATCCTCGGGAACGATACTCGCTCCGCTGATCAAATCATTCACTGTCCCAGGCATGTATTTGTCGCGGATCATTTTTTCGACGTCCAAAGCCTCTTGCTTGGTCTCGGTAGAGAGTGCCGAAGCTACAGCCGAGCGGCCGTAGATTTCGTCGACCAAGTTATTGAGCGCCTCCATTTCTTTGGAGTGCTTCATCATCGAATCAAAATCGTAGAGGAAAGAGACCTGTGTACTCAGAGCAATGAGCGCTACGCTAACGAGCATGCCGATGGCCAGCCCCTTGGGTAGGGGCAAGACGGGCATTCTCCATTTGCTCGTTTTGTTTTCGTTCTTCAGCGTTACCTTTTCAAAGAACCGCGAAAGAGTTTTGAAACTGAGGATCAGCGCAAAAAACACGCAGATAATCCCCGTTCCGCAGATAAAGCCAAACTCCGAGAACGCGCGGAATTTACTAAACGACAATAAGTAGAACGACACCGAAGCCGCCAAGGCCCCGACGAATACCGAGTGTCCAGTGCTGGCCAAAGTGCGCCAAGCGGGATCGGGATCCGTACTGGAGGGCTCTCGCTTTTCCAGCTGTAGCCGCAGGAACATGTGAATACTGTAGTCGACACCTAGACCCGACAAAATCCCGATCAAGAAGCCGGTGACGATATTGATATGGCCGATGGTGAGTGCCGCGATCCCCATGGTAAGGCCCAGTCCTAAGAACACGGGCACGAAGATAATGCAGGTCGCGCGGAAGCTGCGCAGGAATGCCCAAATCATCAGGAAAATACAGAGCAGCGAGATCCCGCCAAGGACAAAGATGTCGGACTGAATCATCTCCGTCTCGACGATTTTATTGTAATACCGCTCCGCAAATCGGTACTGCACGTTAGGCGGTAGAACGTTCTTCAGCATTTGTTCGCTGAAGGCGACCAGCTCCTTGGTCTTCGCTAAATCCGTCGAGTCGAAACTCGGCTTGGCCATAATCAGCAGGTGCTTGCCGTCCGTAGAAGTAAGGTACTGCGTGACGCCAGCTGACTCGCGGGCAAGCTTGGTCATCTTGTCGTCGAATACAGGCTTGGATTTTTCCTTCGCTTCATCTTCCCAAAGGCCCAAGTCAAAAACTTTGCCTCGAGCAACCGCAATCTGCTTATCCAGATTCTTTTGCATGTCGTTCAACTGATCGACGGACATGTAGTAGAGCATGCGGTCGACGAAGAATCGTTTCTCCCGCTCAAACGATGCGCTCTTCATCAGAGGGGTTTTGAGTAGCTCTTCGACTACTTTGGGTGCAGCTGCGAGATGCGATTTACCATCTTCCGCCGACAGAACAATGGTGAAGAATCCGACTCCACCCACTACCTCGGTGAGTTTGTGGAACTTCACGACAGCTGGATGATCGTCCGGCAGCAGGTCGGTCAGCGATAGTTTAAGGTCCACTCCCGATCCAAGGTAGAGGCCAAATCCTCCGACTAAAACCAAGAAGGCGGTGATAGCGTTGGATCCTTTGAGCAGAACCGCGCGTGCTAAGTTTGTAAACCGACTGGAAGAGCTAGATTGAGACATAGAGTGAAAACGTTCCTTGCGAAAGAACAGGATGTTACTAGTAATTCCTGGAGCCATCAAATAACTGAGTGTGAGTGAGTTTTCGACTTTTTTTACGCGGCGCCCCCTTGCTAAGATGCCCAACATGCCTCGACCCGTTTGGTGGAAAGATGGAGTGAAGTTCGAATGCCAGCAATCTGGGAAGTGCTGCGTTTCCAGAGGCGGGTATGGATTTGTCTATCTCACCCTCGCCGATAGAAAGCGCATGGCCAAGCATTTGGGACTCACTCTCTCGGTGTTTCAAAAAGAGTACTGCGGCAAGACCGACGGATTTTTTCACTTAAAAGAAGAAGCCACTCGCACCCAGTGCACTTTCCTCAAGGGAGCTGGCTGCTCGATATACGAGGCGCGGCCCACCCAGTGTCGCACTTGGCCGTTCTGGCCGGAGAACATGTCACCAAAGGCGTGGTCTTTGGAGGTGGCGACGTTTTGCCCTGGGGTTGGCAAAGGCCCGGGTGTCGACGCCAAACGAATTCAGCGCGACCTCGATGCGCAGATCGATGCCGAGTCAAAGTACTAGTTTTTACTGCTGTCTTTTAAGTTCAATACTTTCGATAGGTTAAGTACTGATTCCGGTTTGTACCCACCACATTTCCTACACATTTAACGCCTAGTATTAAATTGCGGTTTCTTAAGGGGTTATTCATGCGCAGAACGTATGGTGTGATTCGAATTCTGATTCTTGCCGGTTTCTTTCTCGTCGGCATCCAATTTTCCAAACCCGCCTACGGCGGTGAGGATAGTCGGGTTTATCTCGAGTCCGATTGTCTGCGCGTGTTGGGTGCCAATCGAAAGCTCGCTGCCGTCGAGAACACTCAAGATCTCGACCAGACTTATGTCGAAGAAGATCGCGGTTTCGTGAATTTCGATCGCGTCACTGTGATCGAGAAACGCAAAGGTGCGGTTACCGAGAGCTACGTCCAAATCCGCAACTGCCGCATCATTAAGTCTGGCCAAGTAGCCGAGTAGCCTGCTAAACCACGCACTCCATGCCCTACGCAATTGGCGCCTATCTTATCTGGGGAGTGCTCCCCATCTATCTTGGACTTCTTCACCGGATTCCTAGTTCCCAAATCGTGATGCACCGGATGGTGTGGAGCGCGGTCTTCATGATCGTCGTTATCGCCATTACTAATGGGCGCCGGAGCTTTGCGGATTTACGAAAAGCCAGCAGCCAGGCCGCGACGATGCTGCTGACGACCTTTCTCATCGGCAGCAACTGGTACGTCTACGTCTATGCGGTCGGGCATGGCCATGTCTTAGAGACCAGCCTTGGTTACTTTATCTGCCCGCTGTTAATCGTGCTTTTGGGCCGCGTGGTCTTGAAAGAGCGTTGGGATCGTCTGCAAAAGATCTCGGTGGCTCTGGCTTCTTGTGGCGTAATGGTGTTTTTCCTCCGCGCCAATGCGTTTCCCGTCTACGCGTTGTATCTCGCATTCACTTTTGGTCTTTACGCTTTGATTCGCAAAAAACTTTCCATCCCGCCGGTAATCGCGTCGTGCTGGGAAATGCTGGTGATGTCGGTGGTCGCGGGACTGGCTCTGTTAAATGCCTCTTACCAGGGTGAAATAATGCAACCCTCGGATACGGAACGTTGGCTGCTTTTGGGATCAGGTGTGGTCACCGCTCTTCCCCTTTGGTGGTTTAACGAAGGGGCAAAAAGGCTTCCGCTCAAGACTGTGGGAATTTTGCAATACCTGGCGCCCTGCTTGCAGTTTCTGTGCGCGGTTCTCTTCTTCAAAGAGTCTTTTGGCATGACCGAGGCCATTGGCTTTGGGTTTATCTGGCTTGCAATTGCGGTTTATATTCTGAGACTCTTAGGACGGGTTCGCTCCTAGGAGAGATCATGCGGAAAATTAGGGTTTGGGGATTAGCGGCGATTCTGCTGGTGGGCTGCTTTCATGCCAGCACAGGCTTCGGCAAGATCGTTTCTTCCAATGTCATGGCTCCTCTTTCTATCGGCGATGTGAAAAATCCGAACGCTGCTTCGGAAGCAGCGGAGTGGACGGAGTTCGAAAAACATCTCGAAGACGCTAAGAAGATTGGCGTCTATGCCGTCACGACTGACGTGTGGTGGGGCGTTGTGGAAGCCAAAAAAGGCGTCTACGTTTGGGATTACTACGACAAACTCGCCAAAACCATCCGCGACAAGAAGCTCAAATGGATTCCGATTCTATCGGTACACCAATGCGGTGGGAATGTAGGCGATGAGTGTTTCTTTCCATTGCCTAAATGGATCTGGACCTCGCATATCGGCGAGACCGGCATCGCCAATGCCGACTCTCTCAAATACAAAAGCGAATACGGCCACTATGCCGATGAAGTGATTTCAGTTTGGGGTACCAAGACCGTGCTCGCTGACTACGCGCGGTTTTTTTCGGAGTTTCAGAAACATTTTGCCGATTATGCCGACGATATCGCGGAAATCAATGTCAGCTTGGGCGCCAGCGGAGAGCTACGCTACCCGTCGTTTAACTCGCATGACCCCAAAGCAGGATACCCGTCGCGCGGTGCGCTCCAAAGCTATTCCGACTTGGCGATTGCGAGCTTTCGCGAAGCGGTGAAGAAGAAATACGAAACCATCGAAGCGCTGAATAAGGCCTGGGGTTTTTCTCTAAAGGCTTGGACAGACGTCTATCCGCCTTCGGACCTGGGACCGCCCGATGCTTCGAGCGGTTTTTTTGCGCGCGATGAACATTTTGATCCGTACGGCAAAGATTTCTTTGATTGGTATCAAGACTCGTTGCTGGCACATGGCGAGATGGTGCTGTCCAAAGCCATCGCTATCTTCAACGATGCGCATGCTGAATTTCAGGGCATTGATATCGGCGCCAAAATACCGGGAGTGCATTGGCGTTCGAGCAGTGATCGCCTGGCCGAAGTCGCTAGCGGCATGATCCGCACTTCTTCCGCTGACTGGAACGACGATAAAAAAGGCCACGGCTATGCCGCTTTAGTTGGGCTATTTAAGAAGCTCGGCGACAAACCCGATTCTCCTCGCATTCAATTGCATTACACCTGCCTGGAAAAAGACAATGGTGAGGACGGCGATTGGGCTAAGTCGATGGCAAAGGCCTTAGTCTTTTGGGTGGGCGCAGAAGCCAAGCGCCAAGGTGTCAGCATCAAAGGGGAGAACGCACTGGCGGGTCCCCTCGCTAATGATCGAGCCTGGGACAATATTCTCAATGCATTGGAGTGGAGCAGCTACTCGGGCATTACGATTTTGCGCCTAAAGCAGGTCTCCGAAATCCCGCTCGCTCGTCGTCGATATAAAGATCTAATCTCTAAGTTTGGGGCGCCTTAGACTCGAGCGGTCCAGCACTTGCGAAAAAATCTCCGCCGCGAAATCCGCGCCAAAATCGCTTAGGTGAACATTATCCACGTAGAGCGGCTTGCCGGCCATCGCCACGAGGCAACCCTTTTGCTCGCATAATTTCTGAGCAGGGTCGATCGACGAGAAGGCGTATTTCCTTTGCAGCGCAACTAAGATTTCCAGATCCCGACGGTGAGGCAGATTACTTGCGGGTGCGCGGTCATACACAGGCCGCTTCCGATCATGAAGACTGCGGATGGCATCTTGATAGGGACCAAGGCGCGAGCCCGGTGGTGTCATCACCACGTGGATATTTTTCCCCGCCCGGCCCAGGTCCGCAAGAGTCGCATCTAACGCAGATTCCAAAGTACGCCCTTGGTCATCCTTGCCCATTAAGTTTGGGTGACGCCAGTTGATGGCGAGAATGACATCCTTAATCGGCGAAGCCTTTACGAATTCAATCTGTGCCTCTGCAAGGTCGGCGCAGGTGGGCAGCACCTTCTCCAACTTTCTCAAAGGGTGACATCCCGATTTAGCAACGAGAAGGCCGGCGACGTCGGAGCGCATGGCTTGCTTAAACACGCCAGGTACCCACATGGTGGCAAATGAATCACCCAGCAAAATGAAGCTTGGCTCCTTGTTTGGAGCGCCGAGCTTTCGCCCGCCGCCATCGCTTCGAATTTGACCTAGGTCCGCCGGCCCGTCCCAAATAAGGTAGCCAGGTTTTACGTCGAATAAGGCTTGAAGTTCTTGGGGTGAGAATTCGCCCGCCTGTACTTTGATAAATGCGGCTAAGGCCAGGGTCGCTGCTAGGACTCCCGCACTGCTAGCAACCAGGCGTCGGCGTGGCCGAGTATGGAGTGGCAACTGGCGCACTGGCACTTCAACATACTTCCATGATAACCACGCGATGGCGATCGTCAGCGAGAATTGGTAGGGCGCTCCCGGATTCCATCCTAGAAAGTAGAACGTAACCGGAGATTTGCAGAAGATGCCAACAGGCCAGTGCCAAAGGTAAAGCGAATAAGAAAGCGCTCCTACTTTTCGAAAAGGCGCGGAGCTTAGAAGCCTGTGAAGAGGTCCCTGTTTGCTTTCGCCCGTCCAGATAATCAATCCGGCACCCAGGCAGGGAGCTAGGGCGGCAAAACCAGGGAAAGTGGTGCGATCGGTGTAGAAGACCCCGGAAGCCAGAATCAAAAGGCCGCCCATCGACGACAAAACCGCACTACTTTGAGGTTCGGAAGCGGACTTGCGAAAATGCAAACACGCCAGGTAGCTGCCTACGAGCAATTCCCAAAATCGACTTGGCAATCCATAAAACGCGGAAACGGGGTAGGTATTCGTGAGGAGAAGTCCCAGCACAAACGACAGGTATCCAATACGCAGAAACCATTTCGCCATAGTTTCGAAACGGTTGGCGGAATGCCCGGACCATGACCAGAGCGCATAGGTTAATACGGGGAAGATCAAGTAGTACTGCTCTTCCACACTGAGCGACCAGGTATGCAGCAAAGGTTGGGTGGCAACTAGGGTCTGCTCAAAATAGTCCGCGGCCTGATTTTCGAAAAAGATATTGGAAACAAACAGGCAGACAGAAACGATGGATCTCGAGAAAGAATCCAGATGCTGAGGCAAAACTAAAAAGCTGCCGATGCCGGCCGTAACTAAAACCATCAACCCTAAAGCCGGGAGAATGCGACGAGCTCGGCGTAAATAAAACTCGCGGAAGGAAAACTTTTCCTTCATTAGGCCTTCCAGGATCTGGCGTGTGATGAGGTACCCCGATATGACGAAAAAGACATCGACGCCAACATAGCCTCCAGAGAAGAAGGTGATTTCAGCGTGGCAAGCAAGAACCAGCAAAACGGCAATGGCTCGCAAACCATCAATGTCGGGTCGGTAATTGAGCAAGGGGGCGGCTCCGGTGAGGGGTGCCTCCCTATTTTAGCGTATTTAATCGGCAGTAGATAAGAGAGGGTTTTGCGCGTGTGCCCAAGCTTGTTCGACCTGAAGTCCGGACGGGTAATAGAAATCCTGGATCTGAGTCTTATAAAACAAGTTTTTAGCGCCCGTTTGCCACAGTAGGTAGGAGACGCAGCGATCCAACACCATCCAGCGAACCACCTGCCGTCTGGCTGGCGAGCGCATCCCGGTTGCGATAGCTTGCGTTAGCGAATCCGCCCGAGGATGCCAGAAGTACAAAGCCTCATCGGAAATCCCACCGGTTGGGAACAAGCGCTGGAACCGACTTACAAAATCGCTATCCATGGAAATACGGTGATGCCCATTGAACCCGCCGATCTCCATGACGCGCTCCGTGCGAAACATCCCGCGTGTCACAGAAAAAATCAAAGCGTGGCGATAGCGAGAGAACCGGCGCAGTGGAAAGGCCGCGGGTATGGCGGGCTGAGAGGCAGGCATGCGATTGTAATAGCGCTCTCCCGTGACCATGTTTTCATGCGCGATACTAACGGCGTCTACCGGGTAAGAGCGCAGGTGCTCTACCTGGCGGCGTAGGCGATCAGCATGCGAAGTATCGTCGCTATCTTGCCAGGTGATGTACTCACCATTGACCCAGCGTTGGAGGGCATAGTTACTGGCGGCGTACATGCCGACATTTTTGTTTAGTCGATAGACCTGCACTCGGTCGTCAAAGACCGAATCCCGCAAGAGTTCAAAGGTGCCATCTGTCGACGCATCATCGACAATCACTAATTCAAAATCGGAGTAAGTTTGGCGAAGAATACTATTCACGGCATCGAGCACCAGGTTGGCTCGGTTGTAGGTGGTCATCAAAACCGTGACTCGCCCCTTAACTCGTTCCTCTGCGAACCCGGCCTGCGCCATGATTAGAAACGCGAGGATGCAGACTGCCGCCCCAAAAGCACGGACTCTGTAACTCAAAACGCCCATAATACAGCTGAGTTAACACGATGCGTTGACAGTCTCTAGGATTATTTCACAGGTTCAGAAAATGCTCACCGACGCTCGAAAACCTGCCGATAAGTGTCAAAAGGACCTGTAAGGACTTGGTTTTTTTTGATCCTATGATTCTGCTGCTGACAAGAAATCCGACCAAACAACAGGCGCTCGTCACCGCCATCGCTGCGCGCGGCGTGGAGTGCAAAGTCGTCGATCTAAGTTCTAAGGCCGGCTACGCGCCGTTATTCTCGACGACCATTACCGCTGCGATCGTCGAAGACGAGATCCATCATTTGCCGGTACAGGTCATGGCCGAGATCAATCAGTTGGGAAGAAACATTCCCATTCTCGTCTTAAATGCAGAACTCTCCAATCACTCGAAGGCGACGAGTCCTGTAAACGTCGCCAATATCACTGTGCTGCGAGATGGCACGTTATCGACGATTCTAGCGACGCTTGCGATTTGCGGAGTGCTTGGCAAAGACGCTGCCGCGGATCATGCCGACGAATTACCATTTTATAATCCCCACGTATCTTCTTCGCTGCTCACCGCAAATAAGGCTTTGGGCGTTCTGTGTGTGGATGCAAACTCGCTGCGCAAAATCGAAATTGAAAACGGCCATGAGTCGTATGCGCAAGTGCGAGCCATTTTTGAAACTGTTCTATTGGAAATGCGCGGCAAGCGCGGTTGTCTGAGAAAAACCGACGTTATTTGCAAGCACCCCGATTACCACAATCACTATCTGGTGTTCTTACAACCCAGTCGATTGACGGGCGCACTCCCCATGCCCGGAGACGTAGAGCGGATTGCCGATCGCTTAAGCGTCGAACTGCAAAACGTGCTGTGGCAGGAGCTGGGTAACGATAGCAACCGCAAGAAATTGCCAGACTGCGTGGGCCGCATCCCGACGATTTTGGTGGGATTCACAAGTGTGTTGGATAATCCCTGTCTTGATTCGTTCGAGTTGATCACGGAAGCGATTGCGCTGAGTTCCGCCAACGTAGAAGTCCAAGCGCAGCGCATGCGTTCGCGCCAGCGTGAGCTGGTGCAGTACCTAATCCATGCACCCGATCTTCTGACTCCGCACTTTCAAGGTGTGTTCTCAGCAAAATCCATTACCCAGCAGCATATCCGCGAAGCGCGTGAAGCGGGCAGCATCCTGCCCTTGATTCCCCATCTGTTTGCCTTTGAAGCCTTGATTCGCGTGCCTTCGGATCGCGTGAACACAATCTTGCGTGCGCATACGCCGATCATTGAACCGCGCCTACTTTTTCCCGATGTGCTTTTCAACTTGGCTAAGGCCACCAACATTGCTCTGGAACTGGACCAAGCTTGCTTAGTGCGCGCGGTGGCTGCCGCTGAGAATTTACCCGGTCATTTACTAATCAACATCCTGCCGCGCAATTTGTACCACTTTGACCGTCTGATTCCGCACGCACGTAAGAACGGCAAAATCATTCTCGAAGTTTCTGAATCCGAGCCGATTAAGAATTTGTCTTTAGTGCGCGAAGCGCTTGCCCGCGCGAGCGAAAAGAATATCGAGTTAGCGGCTGATGACTTCGGAAAAGATCACGCCGGGCTCTCTCGCGTGATTGATATCCGCCCGTCGGTCATTAAATTTGATCGCAATTTGATCATGAACATTCAAGACAGCCCCGCAAAGCAAGCCTACTTAAAGGGCGTGATTATCGCTGCAGGCCAACTCAATGCAGACGTTATTGCGGAGGGCGTGGAGACTTGGGAAGAGATGCAAGTCTTGCAGGAAATGGGCGTCGATTACATCCAGGGCTTCCTACTACACCGTCCGCAATCGGCTGAGAGCCTATTAGCGAGCCTTGAGTCCAAGCAGCGGCCGCAATCGTCGCCCGTCCAAGTGCAGGCCGCCCCAGCGCCTGTAGAAAAGCCCAAAAATAAAAAGGCGGCTTAGTGAAGCCGCCTTTTGCTGAATCCCTAAATTTCTAAAAAAAATTACTGCGCCAAGCCCTTGTAAGTAATAACGGGCGGCGGCTCCGTGACAATGGGAGCTCCTGGAATAACGCCGTGAACGAGCACGCCGTTGTTATCGAGCACCAAAGGTGGCTCGTCCTGCGGAGACACAGCGTTATTGCCAATGACGACTTTACCCAAATCGTTGGGATTGAAATCGGGCATGCTGGATCCGCAGCCGGTAATGAGGCCTGCAACAAGGGCGAGGCCTAAGACCTTTATGTGTAATAGAGACTTCATACGGCACCCTGAAATTTAAGAAACTTGCTTGGCTTTAGAAAGTGGAAAACTTGCTTAGGTGGAGAAGAGCTAGGTGATAGGTATATTATAGCTGGTATCGTGACGCGCCGCAATGGGCAAACCTGGCGTGTATTCAGCTACTTACGACATTCTCGCTAAATCTCCACAATCTTCACACTTTTGGCCCTGACTTGGCAGTCCATACTGGCTTGGCTCGAAAGGGCAGCGCCCAACCCGGCAACTACTCGCCTCCCCAAAGCGAGTCATAAACTAGGAGTACGTATGACTTGGACTGCAATTATCGCAATGATTATCCAGATACTGAATTTCATTTTCGGTATCTTTAGCCCCGGCCCTACGCCTCGCCAGGCGCAGTACAGCTGCGGATCTCTCAAGTGGACCCAAGCCCCAAAGATGGTGGATGGACACTTGGTTGGTCGTGCAGAACAAAACTGCAAAGTGGAAGGTCGTTCCGGCGGCGGGCTTCAACAATTAAAGGCTCACCTTGCGCAACGTGTGATGCAGACCGCTCACCAAGTTGCTTACAACCAAGGCGAAGCTGTTTACACGGTTAGCCTAAATTCCCAGGCAGATGGCCAGCCTCTTCAAGTAAGTGGTCAAGCCGCTCTTTCTGGTAACGCTTCCGTGGTTCGCCACTCGTTTGAGCAATCGGCGGTTTATACCTCGAGCGACGCTAAATACGTCGTGGGAGTGCAAGCCGCAATGGAAGTGACTCCTTCTTCTAAATCGCACTGGTACAACGTGAAGACCAGCGAAGCGGTTAAGATTAAGAAGCCTGCTTTCATGAGCAACGCTTATTTCCAAAGCAAAATTGTTAGTGAGATGGAAGCCGCTATGGCCGACCAAGTTGTCGACGCTATGAGCGACATCGCTTCTCACCTCTAGATTTAATAATCTAGTATTTGATTGCCGCCCGCGCGCCCTTGGGAATATGCACCAGTCATGGTGCAAATTCCAAAGAAGTGCCGGGCGGCAGTTGTTTTAGAAGGCCAGATTGAAGTGGGCGAAATCGATGTGCCCCAACCCTCTGGCCGAGAGTTACTTGTTCGCGTGCGGGCAGCAGGCGTAAACCACGCTGATGTCTACCAACGCCAAGGCAAGTACTCC
The DNA here is from genome assembly GCA_022842225.1 of bacterium. Lineage (GTDB taxonomy): Bacteria > Bdellovibrionota > FAC87 > UBA2466 > UBA2466 > JALHPX01. Next base: position 4,957 of record JALHPX010000008.1, on the reverse strand, counting down.
GCGCCCGAGGGAGCAAGTTCCATCCTGGGGCTCGAGCTCTCTGGCGACGTCGTGGAAATTGGCTCTGGCGTGAGCCGCTTTAAGGTCGGCGATAGAGTGATGTCGCTGGTTTCTGGCGGCGCTTATGCAGAATATTGCCTCGTGGACGAAGAGACGACTTTACCCATCCCCCGCTCGTTGAGTTTTGAAGTAGCCGCCGCCGTTCCCGAATCCTATTTCACAATTTGGTCGAATGTTTTTGATTCCCGGATGGCAGGACTGCAGTCGGGCGAGACTTTGCTCGTGCACGGCGGGGCCAGTGGAGTTGGCTCGTCGACGATTCAACTGGCCAAGTGGGCAGGCGCCACGGTGATAGCGACTGCGGGCTCCAAAGAAAAATGCACGGCCTGCATCGAGCTCGGAGCGGAATTCGCTATCCCTTATAAGGAAAAAGATTTTGGCAAAGAGATTCCGATGCTGCTGGGAGGCAAGGGTGTCGACGTCATTTTCGATTGGGTAGGCAGCTCCTACTTTGCCAAGCACCTAGCGATACTCAATCGCTTTGGCCGGCTTGTTCTGATTGATAGCCACACGGGCAACAATGCCGACCTCGATTTGCGCAAGCTCTTCCAAAAAAACCTCAAAGTCATGGGCAGCGTTTTGCGCCGTCGACCGATGGGGGAGAAAGAGCGGATTTGTCAGGAAGTGGAGAAGCTGTGGCTTAGTCCTCTTGCCGACGGTAAGCTGCGTCCTCGGGTGCATGGCAGCTTTGCTCTTGCCGATGCACAAAAGGCACATGACCTAATGGAACAAAGCGGTCACACAGGTAAGATACTCATTGTCCCCTAAAGAACGCTTCATGAAGAAACACAGCACGCTTTGGGCCTGGCTGCTCTTTGCGCTCGTTGCGCAGGTGGCTTTTCAACAGCAGGGCGGCACCAACGCCCGATCACGCGGCGCTACGCTGCTCGCTCTCGTCGAAGAGGGCTCGTTCCAAATCGATAGGTATCTCTCTCTTACTGTCGATTGGGCTCAAACTCCCGACGGTCACTTTTATTCCAATAAAGCACCGGGTCCGGTCTTGCTTGCCTTGCCGGTATTTTGGCTCGTTGACCGCGTCCAAACCTGGGGAGTTGCCGATCGGCAGCAGAGAGATGTCATCCGTGAGCAGAGTATCAATGGCAACTTGCGGTTTCTCGCCTTGCTCTTACAGCTATTGCCCTTTCTCTTTGTCGCTGGACTCTGGTACCTCGAGTTGGAAAAGCTCAAAGTATCGTCGGTAACGCGTACTCTGTTTCTCTGCGCTGTTTTGTTTTCCAATACGGCCGCGGTCTTTATGAACACGTTTTTTGGCCATGGGCTGGCGGCCACGTGGATGCTGCTGCTGTTTTGGGCGGTATGGAAACAGCGTTTTGCGCTGGCGGGGTTTTGTTTCGGTTGGGCAGCGCTCTGCGATTACGGTGCCGCCGTTTATGCGTTTCCCTTAGCAGTAGTGGCAGTGAGAGCCGGGCTGCGAAGGCGGTCTTTCGTCGGAGATTGCGTCCGCATTGCGGCGGGCGCTCTGCTTCCAGCTGTTCTTTGGATGAGCTACCACATGGTGGTTTTCGGCGGGCCGCTGTCGCTCCCCTACCGTTATCAGAATCCTGTATTCGTCGATATGGCTCACCAGAGTGTGCAGCTGTGGGGAGTATTAGGTCTGCCGTCCGGCACGATCTTAATGGAGCTACTCTTTGGCAGTTTCCGCGGCCTGCTTTGGACACAGCCTTGGGTACTGTTGCTCATCGTGGCTTTGGTGGCGGTGAGAGCGAGCAAAGCGGAGGCCTCTCTCTCCAGAGAGATTGTGCAGGCCGTGCTAGTGGGATTTCTTCTGCTGCTCTTGATGAATGCTTCCTTTGGCGGCTGGCACGGTGGCGCATCTGCTGGTCCTCGTTATCTGGCACCGGGCCTTGTGCTCTTTGCCCTTGCTCTGGGACTGCGGGCGGATGGGTTTAGCAAAGATCTGCGGTTAGGACTTGCGGTGTTGGTGGGCCTCGGCGCCATCTTTGCACTGGTTGCCCTGTCTGTTTACGAGCTGCCCAGAGAAGACATGACTCTATGGGGATTTTATTTCGACCGCCTCACCGGCGAGAATTGGAAGACTCCGGCCCTGCGATTGGCCATAAGCCTGCCTTGGCTAGCGTGGTTGCTGTTTCCAGCCTTCAAAGGTATCTCGAGCCAATCGGTACAGGGTTAGAATGAAAAAAAACGTATTTCTTCTTTTGAGTTTCGGGGTTTGCTCGCTCTCGCTGGCAAAAACACCCATCAGTGTGCGCTACTTTAATTCTCAGAGCGAAGCGACTGTTCCGGCCGATAATCGGGGCGTGATTTCCGAAGATTTCTCCAATGCGGTGGTGATCCAATTGGAGCGCCCGCCCGGAGATACTTCCGATGGTGGCCTGTATATCGAAACCGGTTTTCCTCGATCCGGGATTCGCGCGTTAGAGTCCTTGGCGGCAAGCGGTGTCGCGCTGGAGATCGAAGTCGATAGGGCCCACTTAATCCAGCTGCGAGCAAATTACCCGGGCGCGGGGAGTGTTCACGCCAGCAATGTTTTTCTTGTTACTGAAGTAGGTCGCCGCAAATTATCGAGTTTGTTTTTGCATGCGTGGTGGCGGCGTACTTGGCACAATTGGTCGCCCCTCAACTGGTTTAAAGACGCCAATTGCTCCGATGATATTGCGGCTGAGCAGTGATTAGAGATCTGCCCACATTTGGAACACAGTATTGAGTGTCGAAAGTATTAGACTCTGGCCCGTGATCCAGTGGGCGCAAGTGTCGACTACCGCAAGGTTAGTTACATACTTCGCCAGTACCGAGATGCGCGTATGCTTCTTCAGCTGGGGATGAGTAGTGAGGGCCTCTGCCTCTCGCAGCGCATCCTGCCGCACCATTAATTTGGTGAACATATAGGCGGCAAACGTAGTGCCCAAAAATTGGGAAAACGTTTGAACCTCGTAGATTCCGTCGGGTGTTGTGTAGCCCCTTTGAAAAGTCGTCCACAGGCACGCCAGTAGTCGCCCCAAGTAGAGAGGGCTGCCAGAAAAAACGAGTGCCACTTTGTTGTAGTAGTCGCTGTTCTTGATAGTGGCTTGCATCGCTGCAAAGGCGCGCACCTGTTCTTCGAGCTCTATTCGTTGCGATCGCGCCATTCGCGCTTCTTCTGCGTCTTCGCGGCGCAACTGAGAAAGGCGTTGCGCCTTTTGCTTGATTTTCGTGGCGAAGGATTGCTCAATCTCCCTCTGCTCCTGGGGCGTTTTGCTGAGGAAGTCTAAAACAATGATTTTTTCGATTTCCTTTGGAGCTGCTCCATTCCCTGAGATGACCACCAGCAGCATTGTCGACGACACTTGCTCTTGGATTGCGTCGTAAAGGATGGTGCCCTTGTTCTCAGTGAGCCAACTCTCAGAAAGCTCGTGCAGGAGATCTCCGGCACACTTGTTGAATTCTATTTCAAACTTTGGGGCGATAGCGACGGCAAAATACCGCGCACTGGAGATGAGTGCGGGTGTGAGCTTTGCGTCTTCGGCAATCCCTAAGCAAAAACGCCGGTTGGCAGAACCCGGCTGAAACAACGCTTTGCCTTCTTCGTCGTAAACAGCGGGGTGGGAAATAGCGAGTGCGTCTGACGACGTGACAGAAAATAGAATTGCCGAGATCAAAAAGAGGGTTTTTAAGAAGTGCATAATGCCCTACAGGCCGATCGATACCGAGGCGTTGATTCCGAATTGATGTGTGTCGCTAGCAGGCTCGCGGCCAAAACCAACGGTGCCTCTGCCACCGGAGCTATTCAGGGCAACCGTCTCGCCGGTGCCGATTCGGATTAGTTCGTAGTAAGGGGTGACGACGAGACTTAAGTTGTCCGCGAATAAACTCCAGAAGGTCACTGGTACCGCAACGCGAAATCCAATTGCTTCACCCAAAGGCAAAATAGTATCGCCCATGCCGGAGAATTTGGATAAGTACGCGGTCACCGAGCCCCAGAGCAAACGCGCAGAAAGATCAGGGCCCACTGAAAAATGATCGGTGAAGAAATGACGGTACTGCACGCCGACAGGCAGCGTGTACATGTGGTAATCCTCTAGATAGCCACCTGCACCTTGGATGTCTCTTTTCCAAAGGCGAAAGCCTAAGCCCGCGTAGCCTTGTAAATCTCCGGATGAAGTTTCTGCGAGCAATCGTTTCACCGCTATTTGTGTGCGGATGACGTGGTTGTTCGTGTCGGACTGGATTGGTGCGCCGTTTTGGTAAGTGCCGTCGTACAGCGTGGTGGTAGTAGAACCTTCGGCGAGAAGTTGCATCACCAGTGTTTCATTGAGCGGGAAGCTGCCGGAGACTCCTAACATTTTCATCAAACCGGTTTCGGTGCTTTTGAAAGGCGGGGGCACTTCCTCTTTGTAGTTAAAGGTGTAAGTGCCGGCGCCGATTTCTAATTGTGGCGCGTTCCAGGCCTGTACGGTCACAGGAGTCGAAGGCGCATCGACTGTTTCAGTCGTCGTGGATTCTTCGGTGACGGTCTCAGAAACTGTTTCCGACGGCGTTTCTAATTCCGCCGTTTCCGAATCTTCTGCCCAGGTCGGGCTGCAAAGAGCGGCTAAAAACAAAAATCCAAGTAGGGGGCGGAACTGCATACTTTTCACCGGATTGGTTGATTAGCGGGGAGTTTTACTTGTTCTGAGAAGCGGAAACAAGAAACTAAAGCAGAGCCTTGAAAACACCCACGATATTAGGCGTTTACTGCTTTACCGAGGCCGGCCTTACTTCCACCCAGAGGCTGATTTCTTCCTTCTTTCCGGCCGAACTATAGTCGATGGCTAGCGGGTTCATTTCTTTGAGCGTTTTCATTTCGGTGAATGTCGCGGATTTGCGCGCGGTGGGCTGGTTGTCGTCGGCTACCAGCCGGACGCGGTAGAGCGGAGCCGTGGGGTCTTTAAAGAGCGTC
>JALHPX010000007.1 GCA_022842225.1 bacterium | reverse complement strand
ACAAGGTAATACCCAGTCGGCCATCCAGTCGTGCTCACGACTCTACTCGTCGCACTGTTTTCCTGAAGAGTCGTGTCAATAGCGGTCCAACCGTTGGCAGCGGGATCCCCGTTGCAGCCAGCGGTACCGAGAGACGCGTCCTTGTAATACAGTGAAACGGTCGCGTTATCGTCGCTATCATAAGCTTGAAAAGTTACAGTGACGTTATTCGATCCATCTGGAATCAGGGCAGCCGCTCTTGTCGGAGCCGTGATTTCCACCGCGGGAATTGTGTAAGCGTTTTTAGCGCATCGGTAGCCTACAAAAGCACTCGTTCCTGTAGTTGCGTTCACAGAAAGTCGGCTCTGGTACAATCCACCGCCCGTCGATGCACTAGGCGTATTGTAGTAACCGCCGCGAATCAACGCAGAAGTGACGCTAGTGTTGTGCGTGGCAATATCACCCGCAAAGAAGCCGACAGTCTGGCTACCACCGGTACGGGTTATTCCCAAATCAGGGTCGAATGCAGTGGTTACACCGGTAGCCGGCAACGTCAGAGCGTTGTAGCTGGCGGCCGTCTTACCAACCCAAGCACCGCCGTAGTCGGTCGCTGCTTTAATCGCGGAAGCACTTGTGAGGCGAGCAGCATCCGTAGTGGTAATCAAATCGGTCCACTCATTCAGGTTACCCACGAGATCGTAAATTCCTCCGGAGGAAACGCAGGTGCCCCCAAAGGCAGGAATAACAGTCGGAACGACGTTCGTGATGGTGTTGCAAGCCCCTGGATTGTTCGGAGTGCCGATTGAAGCCGCCACAAACTCCTGTGGGGTCGGCAGACGCCAGTCGGTACCGCGGTTTGCGCACGAACGGTATGCTGCAGGCCAAGAAATCGTTGCCTGCGGCGTGATGGTCCCAGCCAAGGATTGCGCGACTTTTGAAGTCGTGTTCGAAGCGTAAGCGTTTGTGTTATCGATCGTTCCCGCTACTGAAGAGTGGGCCTCGTACACGTCGTAAGAAATGTAATATGGTTTCTCAGAAGTTGAACTTGGATTGACCTTAATCAATTTAGCAGTGGCGATCGCGGAGACCGACATTTGGCCGCTGCTTACAGCGTAGCGAGTAGTCACCCCGTCTGTGATTACGCCGCAAACGAAATAGGAACCTGCCGCTAAGCCCGAGGTGTCCCAAGTGTAGCCAGTATGCGAATCCTCTTTTGTTGGATTAGTGGCATTAATGATAGTCCAACCCGCCAGACCAGCAGAGCAGCTGGTGTTTGTAGCCTTATAGTAGAAGTAGACGTTGGCATTACTATCCGTGTCCGCTCCACCCGTGAAACGAATATTGTAAGGCTCTCCCTTAGCAACCGTATCGGCCGTTCCGTTGGGTTCGGACATGGCAAAGTCCACCGCTGGAGCCGAGCTGCCCGCATTCACTGTAATCGCAGCAGAATTACTTATTAATCCCAGTGTGCCCGTAACGTTCACAGCACCGGCCGCGACTGCCGTACCCAGACCGCCCGATGAGATGGTCATTTTCGTACCATCACTCGTAGTCCAAACGACGACACTCGTAATATCTTGTGTAGAGCCATCTGAGTAGACGCCTGTGGCGGTGTACTGCTGCGTGCCGCCGACGGTAAGCGTACCCGAAGGGCTGATGATGATCGACGACAACCTCACCGCACCAATCACATTCGCAGTGGCATTCACCGTCGCAATTTGGTTGTCATACTGAACCCGCAAAACTTGTGAGTAAGTTCCGGGATCTGAAGGTGCAAAACCAACTGTGAGCAAGCAACTCGAGTAACCGTTAAGTGACGATCCGCAAGTCCCACCAGCACCCGTGAAAGGCGTAGGAAGGGAGAAGGGAGCAACTAAGCGATCTTGTGGCGCCGTAGGTTCGCTCAGCGAAGCGACGGGGTTACCACTCAAGTTGCGAACGGTTACGTCTGTCGTCGTCGACGTTAACGACGCTACGGTAAACGTAGGACCCGTTAAAGTTACTCCGACAAAAGCCTGGCCGAAATTTCTCGCCAATATACTAAACGACGTAGAGTTGGCGTCTGGCTTCTGACCAGAGCAAGTCAAAATATCTGAAGCAGCGCGCTTACTGACTTGGCAAACGACTTTTCCCGAACCACTTACGCCGTTTCGCGTAAGCGTTCCCGAACAAAAACCCTGCGTTGGGCTATTGCGGCTGGTGCAAACCAGAGTACCAAAAGTGGTGTATTGAGCCGGATCATCGAAGTCCGTTACTTCGCGTAAAGTGAAAGTTGTTCCGCTTCCATCCGGATAAAGATAAATCTGTCTTTGGAAAATAGTCGATTGGTACTCACTATAAATACCGGACATCACCCGGCCAGACAGTTGCGCCATCCGAGGAGCTGTTAAGTCTTCAATCGGCGACATGATGGAAACCATCGGGTTACCACCCAATCCGACGATAACACCACCCGAGGGTCCGAAATACATCGCGCTGTGCTGGTCCCAAGGATAAGCAGAGGAAACGGTGACCTTATAGTTACCGCTTGAGCAAGTCGCAGCGGCCAGGCCATCTGCGGTGAAAGCAGGAGAACCGGTCGTTAAAGTGGGACCCGCCAAGTTGAAATAGTTTGCTCCAGAAATATCTGGAGAAGAAGCAGCGTTGTAAGTAAACACTCCACCGGCTTTGAAGCCGACGGCACTTGCATCCTGTGGATTAATCGTGGCCGTCGCAGAGCGAGTACGGATATTAATAAAACCATAAGTGTTAGAACCGCCTGGGCAGGCCGTGTTCGAAGACACTACGGTGAAAGTACGAGCACTGAGAAAACTTTGAAAGATGTGGAAACCTTCCAACTCAACACCGTAACGAGTGGTGTTCGCGAACGTCGAATACCGACCCGAAACCGTAGTGCCCAAAACATAACGACCAATTCCTGAATAGGTATTGTAGAAAGTGCCGTCCCCGCTAGAGGTAGAGTCGGAGGCCGTGAAAGTGGTATTCGCACCGATAGTAGGCGCGGACATACTCAACGAGATATTGTACTGGGCTTCCCCAAATGCAGATTGGCCCCACAACAAACTCAGGGCAGAAATCAAAGCACTGGTTAAACCAGTCATAGTTTTTCTAAGCGAAAAGATCTTCACAGAAGACCCCCAGGAAACGTGCAATTAAAAAAATCTTGGCCTGTAAGCGTGCAGGAGCAGCGGGAGAACAACGGCAACGTGCTACGTAAGGACTAAGTTGGAAAAATCGAAGAGGAACTAATCTGCCTTAACTGGATTTAGGCCATCCAGATAGATTGTCGGTAACTTCATTAAATAAATTAACACATGGCGGCATAATCGCACAACGCGGCTAGGGATTATACAGTGGTAAGCATTTGAAATGACTAGGTAAACGAATAAGTGAACCGCTATCTAGGATGATTTACTGAGTTATTTTGCGCGGTAGCAAGATCTTGAAACCATTCATTATAACGAGAGTACAAAATCGCCTCCCATGCACTTAATTCAGATCCGCCGGCAGGTCGCTCCAAGCCATAAGAAAAACTAGCGAGGTCTCGGTTCACTAATGCAGTCGGATCGGGAGGTAATCCATCTCTATACCAACGAACTAATCGCACTCTTCGAAAAAGTTGGCCGGGCCAACCCGCTTTCAATTCGTCACTCAGTCGCGAAAAGTAAATATCGCGGTCCTTTGGGACAGCTTGCAGAGCAAGTTTCCAATCGTCTTGGAGCCTTGCATCGGGATGTAAGCCAATTCCCAGCCGATCCATCACGCCCCAGCGATAAGCATCGTGCCCCCACATTGCGGGTTGCACGACCTCTACACCTTTGCCGAGTCCCAAAATATTCTGACCGTAGAGTGCTCCCAAAATTTCAGCATCGGAGAAAGTCACCAGTACTGGCTTCTCGCTCTCGCTCAATAAGAAGAAAGTGTTTCGAACATCTACTTCCGCAAATGTTTCCGAGGCGCGGTTACAAAAAGTCCACTGACTTTGTAGATGGAAACAAATTAGAAACGTTGCTAAAGCAAAAGTTGCGGCCTCGTATTCTCGGGGCACTCGATCTCGAATCGTCTGAATTCCCAAGACAAGAAAAAGCGCAATGAAAGGAAATGCCGGGTGAAAAAACCGGTGCACAATCGTCGCACCTCCACCATTCGTGTCCACGTTGCACAGCGCGAAAAACCCCAGACCAATCAGTAATAGAGAAAATGCGGATACTGCAAAAAACCAACTTGTGGCCTTATGGCGTTTCTCGGAGAAAAAGTTTCCGCAGGCTCCTAAGAATCCAATGGTGAGAGTACAGAAGAAGACCGTTCCAAGCTCTCTGGGCAGCGAGGTCCAAAAAAACGACAGCGCTTTATAGCTAGTTGTGTCGGATGCCGAGAGCTGAAACGTGCCGTAATCTTTGCGCAGCAGATGCGCCCAAACAGCGGAGAAATCCTTTAGCGGCCCCCAGGACAGGGGAGCATCGGCGTTCCCACCCCAAAGCGTAACGATAGGCAGTGCGCCAACAAGAAAAGCCAAAGCGAAGTAACCCGTGCTCTTTAAAGCGATGGGACGCGACTTACCGACGGAGCGAAGCATCCCCGCAAAGGCCAAAGGAGCAAACAGCACCAATGCGTGGTGATTCGCAAAACCCAAACCAAAACAAAGCCCAAGCGCTCCGATAAGACGCACCACGTTCTTCTCGGGACGAAAGAAAAGTTCGAGGCTTATCAGCATCACAACACTGCTAAGCAAAAGATTGAGAGCGAAGGGCTCGACTGTCGTCGCAATTCGCCAAATACCCGGAGCGGTGAACGCAACCAACACTCCAAGGAACACTGAAAACACCGACGCACCCAGGCGAGAAAACAGCACAAACAAAACTGCAGCCGAAGCAACCGTGCAAAAAACAGAGAAGAGAGAGAGTTGATAAACTATCGACGGGAAAACCGTCACCGAGGCGAGCAAACGCAAGATGCCGACATAGAGCGGGTAACCTGGCGGATGTGCCACGCCGCCAAATTTAGCGAGCAAAATAAATTCGCCCGCATCCGCGTCAGGCAGCGTCGTTGGCGCAGTGCTTATATAAATGAAGGAAAGTATCGTCGAGAGAACCGCCGGAGCGAGCCATTTCTTATCTGTATTTGTCATGTCGGGTAGAATTCTCGCTTGTTCGCGATCTGAAGAAAAGAGCGAATCTTACAGAGGCACTGTGGTTAAGCCGCTCGCACCGCATGATAAATGACGACGTAAGTCAACATCTTTGCATTGCTCTAGTTAAGGAAATAGGCTAAAAAATTACTTCACTAGCAGTACCCCTAAACGAAGTAGCTTCAAAAAACTTAACTAGGAACTCGAACGAGAAACGCAAGTTTCTTTTTTGTTTTCTTAACTCTCGGGAGGAATATCGTGAAGAAATTCTGGACCAATAAGACTCGTCTCTGGCTTGCTGCGTCAGCAATTGCAGTAAGCGTTGTAACCGTTGGATTCGTAGGTAACGTCGGCGCTTCGGATGACGACGATTCCTGGGCGACCACGGAATACTTACTAGTTCGCGATTTAGAATTAGATGTCACTAACGACAAACTCGTATCTATCGGCAAACCTGAAAACGACACGTTGACGTTGACCACGGGAACTTTAGCTTCCAAGCCAAAGTGCGGCAGCAAGTGCACAGCTAGTTCTTGCACTTCCCAAACGTCTGACACGGTCTATCCAGCGACCGGCGCTGCTTACTACGGTTCGTTCATGATGGCACTTAGCTCGAACAACCAACTTGAAGGCCGCATTCCGAAAAACGTTTTCGTCAAGGGAACAGGCTACATCAATCCATCTAAGAAGATGGATTCCTTGGTGTTGCTCACCGACACGTTCAACGACGGCACATGCCTCGAAGTTGTGGAAACCGAAACGTGGACGATGCGCAAATACAAAGTCAACATGGACTAAGTATTCCGACCCGTATTTGAAGCCCTTCTGAACCGCTGACCCGGAAGGGTCGGCGGTACAAAAAGGCAACTACTCAAAATTAAACAGGGACATCCGTCCTAAAATCATCTGGGAGGAATTAAAGTGAAAAATATTTGGTCTAAAAAAAGGCTCCTTTGGGTGTTCTGGGGAGTTCTTGGACTCGGGCTGGTTGCAGCCGGATATATCCAGGAAGTCGACGCATCCAATACGGCAAAAAAAGGCAAGCAATGGCCTACTACGGTTGAGTATTTTCTGTTGCGCGACCTAGTAGTTGATACGACTAACGACCGCATCTTAACTATCGCCGGCATTCGACAACCCGAGTTACAGATTTCCGAGGGTGGCTGGGACATGAACAACAATGGGAATTGGCGTCCGTTTTGCGCAAGCAAATGTAACGCAAACCCCTGCGATGACTTCAGCCTGGAGAGCGATACCACCTTTCCCAACACCGGAACCTACTACAGCGCGTTCACGCTCATCCTAAACCGACGAAACCTGTTTGCAAGTCGCATTCCTAAAGGTTTCTACGTTAAGGCGAGTGCTCGGCAGCAACCAGGTAAGCTATTTACCACTATGACGTTGCTAACCGACGCGTATAACGACGGTGTCTGCCACGAAATAGTCAACAGCCAAACTTGGACGTTTCGCAAATACAGAGCCAATAAAGACTAGCCAGTATTACTTCTTAGTTATCGCATCTTTGACCCGAAGCGCCGGCCCCAAAGCCGGCGCTTTCTTTTTGTGGGCTGGACACACCTAAACGCCGGGCGTTATAACCGCGCTGCAGATGAAGAAAAACCCCCGACAACTCGCTCTCTACGCTCGATTTCTCGACTTTAAACCTCGTAAAGGCGACCTGCGCAAAATCGAGATATTGGAAGCGGCTATCGATTGCTTGAGTGAGGATGGTATTCACCACACCACCTTTGAAAGCGTCGGCAAAAGACTAGAAATTGGCCGCGCGCACGTTGCTTACCATTTCCCCGAATTGGGAGATTTGATTGAAGCCGCCATAAAGTTTTGTGTTTCTCACGTCCAAGTCCTCACGGTAGATGCGGTCAGCGCTGAGGAATCCAACGAAGACAAGTTAGAGGCTTTCATTACCGCCACCTTTGAGTGGGTCCAGCGCTACCCTCAACAAGCAAGCGCCATTCTACTGCTCTTTTACCTGGCTTCCATCGACCGTCGCTTTAGAAAGCTGCACGACGAAGTTCGCCGCCTCGGCGCAAAGCGTATTCAGGCCATGATCGAAGGCTGCGTGTCGCGGAAGAACAAAGCGAAGTCTGAGCTATTAGCACGGCGCACCCAAGCTATTCTCACCGGGAATATCGTCGATTATCTAACAACTCAACCCAAGGAATCGCTAGAGGCCCTCCGCCGCAGATCCATCAGCGAAGTTTCCGAGCTGTGCGGATTGCCCCCATCCAAAACTTAGTTTTTGTACTTTTGTACAAATAATGTATTCTTCCGACATAAAAGGGGGTTACATGAAAAGCATTCGCATTCTTATTGTGGTCGCAACACTGTCGGCAATTTCGCTTCCTGGGCTCGGCGCGGCTAGAACAGGGCACATGACGGAAGAAGTGGCCCAAACCAAATTCCTCAACATCCGAGTGAATCCACTGGGACTGGCATTGGGCTCGCTCTCTGGTGAAGCTGACTTTAGAATCGGCGACAAGTTCACTATTGGGCCCAGCCTCAGTCACTTCTCTGCCAACTTCTTTTTCACCGAACTCACGGGTTGGGGCATCGGCGCTCGCAGCAATTACTACGTCACTGGAAGCGTGTTTCAGGACAGCTGGATTGTCGGCACTTCCGTGGGTCTGTCGACGACAAAAGTGCGTTTCGGAGACGAGGAGGCGAGTAATATCGGCGCCTTCGTCAACGCCCTCGTCGGCTATCAGTTTGTATTCAAGAGTGGGTTGAACTTGCAACTAGCACTGGGCGGCTCCTGGTACAGCCAGGGCAGCGAGATGACGACGGAGCAAGGCACGGTAATCGACGTGCCGTTCTATCACGGCATCAAGCCAGCTGCGGAATTCACGGTTGGATACTTGTTCTAACCCAGCACGAGCTCTTGCCTAAGCGGGTCCGCTCCCGTTCTGGCCTTTGGCTGGAATTGGGGGTGGGCCCGCAACCTATTGCCGATTTCATCGCGAGTAAGTGTCGACATCGGCGGCGCGAAAGCGGAGCTCTTCTCCCAACGCACGATCCACGCATCGTCCAATAGGCGCTCGCGCTGGACCAAAGCCGAACGCAACTTTCCAGTTACAGCGACAGTGGTCTCTAATTTTTTACCCGTTTCGTCACCACGCCCAACATAAAACCCACCGAGTAGCAGCGAAGTGCGTACCGAAGTAGAAGCGCTGTAGGTGATCAGCTCGCATTCCACGCTTTCGACTAGTCGACGAAGCCGCGAAAACACGGTTACCGTCCATAGCGCCGGATTGGATTTGGGTGAGAACGGATCGTAAAAAATCAAACGTGGTTTCGCTACCTCGTCGATAAAATCAAGATACGTGCCTTCATGAAACGTCCACCGCAAGTGCGCTTCGGTGGTGGGATGTTTTTGATCCACACTGCGATCGGCCAAAAGCTTTTTGGGAGCACCATGCCATACGTGTTGAAATCTTCTTTGATGGCGCACAACCAATTCCAGTGGCTCCAAGGTCGTGTCGAAACTAACAATTTCTAAATCTCGGCGCGCCGCAGAGTTTTCCCAGCACCGAATCGCAGCCATCGCATTGGCGGCCATGCCCAGACCCACATCCCAAATGACAATCGGACTCGTTTCAGTTTCGGACTCACAAAGATTTTTTAATTGGGGTTGTTCGACATAAAGCTTCTCGGCTTCGAGCAGGCCCACTAGGCCAGGGTGCATTACCTCACCGCTCTCCACACCGCGCACAGACCATTCGCTCTTGGCGTTTTGAACCAGATCAAAAAGTCCCGATGGAGAATGTAACGAAGGACCGTGATGCTTTCTGGGTGCAGGTATATTAGAAGGATTTTCCAAATCCACTTCACCCAGTACCGCGCGCCACTGCGAGTAGAATGCCTCAAAGACGCCAGCCTTAATCGAAGTGCGCATTCCTTCGACAATACGTCGATAAAAATTAAAATTATGATGCGCGATATGTTGCCAACCCATGCACTCACCCACCCGTACCAGGTGGTGCAGATAAGACCGAGGAAATCGTCGACAGGTCCGACAACCACATTCCGGATCCAACGGGCCTTGAGCTAATCGGTAGGAGCCTCGCTTCAGATCAATCTTGCCACGCGAGGTATAAGCAACTCCGTGTTGCGCAATGGCCGTAGGCAAAATGCAGTCAAACATATCGACGCCACGGTGGACTGCTTCCAAAATATCTAAGGGAGTCCCGACGCCCATCAAGTACCGCGGCTTATCCGCCGGCAGCAACGGCGTGGTGAGCTCGGTGATATCTTCGCGCTGAGACTTGGACTCACCCACGGCAAGCCCGCCAATCGCTAAGCCGCGAAAAGGCAGTGAAGAAAGATACTCTGCACTTTGTCGACGAAGATCTTCAAAGCAAGCCCCCTGCACGATACCAAACAACGAAGAACCATCATTAGACTGTCCATGCGCTTGAATACTGCGGTTGGCCCAACGATGCGTAAGTTCCATTGCCGCTTTCGCAGTTGCGTGATCTACCGTCGATGGCACGCATTGATCAAAAACCATGCGAATATCGCTGCCGATGGCCGCTTGCCACGCTAAACTCAGCTCCGGGGTGAGGTGGACTTTTTTACCGTCGAGGAAACTCTTAAAGACGGCCCCTGACTCCTCGATTTTGCAAAACTCAGAAAGGGAGAAGACCTGATACCCGCCGGAGTCGGTCAGTACCGCACCTTTCCAATCCATCCACTTTTTCACTCCGCCCGCTGCATTAAGAACTTCTGGGCCCGGTCGCTGTCCCAGGTGATAGGTATTCGCCAAAAGAACTGGGAAATCCAATGCCTCTAAGTCGTCGAGCTCTTGGCCGCGCACGGTGGCACGCGTGCCTACCGGCATGAAAACGGGAGTCTCCAGGCGGAGATTTCCCAACGTAAAAATGCGGGAACGGGCGAGAGTCGCCATTGCGCTAAAGTGTCCCTGTGAAAAGAGTCCTTAAATCTCCCAGCGCTCGCGCGAGGGGCAGCTATCCCCTAACATTTCCCGCATGCGAACGAAAGCGTGCGCCGTCAGGCGAACGTCTTCCATCGAGCGGTGCCGCTCATTGGCGTTGAAGGCCAGATTGAGACGATTGCAGATGACATCGAGATTGTGGCGGGTTTCTTCGGGGAAACAACGACGAGAAAAGATAACGGTGTCGTATACTTCCATCTCCCGACGGATTTGTTTCTCCATCATGTACTTCATAAGAAAAGACATATCGAACTTCGCATTTTGCGCAACTAGGTAGGCCCCACCCACAAAGTCGAGAAACTTAGGGAAGACGTCCTCAAAAAACGGCGCGTTGGCGACCATTTCATTGGAGATGCCGTTCACCTTAGTGGCTTCGTCAGGAATAATGCGGCGAGGATTTACCAATGAATGGAAGGTGTTCACTTCGTCGATCTGGTCGCCGAAGATTTTCATAGCGCCAATTTCGATGATCTCATCACCGGCCCACGGAGAAAGTCCGGTTGTTTCCAAGTCAAATACTACAAATTCATCGATGGCCAAACTCAGTTGCATGATTCCCTGCCGAATTTTTTATGAAGCTCTTTCTAGTGCTAGTGAATGGGGTTGGGGCGGTCAAGATGCACCGAGTAGCCCGTTGCAGCGGGCTTCCTAGAGAGGCGTGGGGGATATCGCCGTTGTCATCTGCGCCCATTGGCTTTATTGCAAGAAGCGACACCCCGGAGGTTTCATGCAGGATATCCAGTACAGTCGGAGCGCTTTCAAAATCCCCGAGATGGAACACCGGTACGGCAACCGAGTGCACCTTATCTCCGATCCGTTTTTGTTTTCGATTTTAGCGCGACTCTGCGCCCCCGAGTGCACCCAGCCCTGGGTAAATATGTATCTCGATACTCTGTACCGCGGGCTGCTGCGCATTGCCGTGAACGCAAGCTTCCCTACTACTACGCGCAAGATTCAATCCCGGATGCACTCGATGCACCCCGAGGGGGAGTTTGAAGCCTCGGTGCTGGATACTTCCACCAAAGCAGTCTGCGTGAATCTCGCCCGCGCCGGCACGGTGCCGTCACAGCTCTGCTACGATTCGCTCAATTATCTTTTGGATCCGCAGGGCGTGCGCCAAGATCACATCGCCATCAATCGCAAAGTCGACGAGAGCGAGCGGGTGATTGGCACCAATCTGGCCGGCGTGAAAATCGGCGGCGATATCAACGATTCCTATTTGCTTATTCCCGATCCGATGGGCGCTACCGGCTCCACGATTGATACGGCGATGGACGTTTACTCCAAGCACGGCACCCCCAAGGCAGTGCTCGCGCTGCATTTAATCGTAACCCCTGAGTATCTGCGCCATTTGGTCCCGCGTTACCCTAACCTGCATATTTTCGCGCTGAGACTCGACCGAGGATTAAGTCCTAAAGACGTGCTACAAACCATACCCGGAACGCATTGGGACCGAGAAAAGGGCCTTAATGCGAAGCATTACATCGTCCCTGGTGCTGGTGGCCTTGGAGAAGTAATCAATAATGCTTATGTTTAAAGTAGGAGCGTAGAGAGAAATGGCCATTCGTAAAGTAGCCGTGATGGGTAACCCGGTTTTGCGCGAAGTCGCAAAGCCTGTATCCGAAGCGGAAATCAATACCCCCGAGTTTCAAGCTCTGATTGGGGACATGGTAGAAACCATGCATGAGTACGATGGCAGAGGGTTAGCTGCCCCTCAGATTCACATCAGTAAGCAGATTTTGGTGATGGTTTGGGACTTTAACCCTAAGGAAAAGGCCTACCTACTTTGCCTGGTGAACCCGGTCATTAAGCCGATTACGGACGAAACTTCATCCTACTGGGAAGGTTGCCTGAGCCTCCCGGGATTGCGCGGAAAAGTGACCCGGCCCAATAAAGTCTCGGTCACGGCCCTAAACCAAAAGGGCGAAAAACTCAGTTTCACGGCCGATGGATTTGCCGCCACGGTCATCCAGCACGAGTGCGACCATTTACTGGGTAAACTCTACATCGACCGCATGGATGATTTGAGCCAGCTGGCCTTTAACCGGGAATTCCAGCGCTACCACTCTGAAGGCGATTTCGACCCCGAAGAAGCCGAGTAACTGGCCATTGCCAGCTCGAAAAGTTTGCTAGACCCGGGCGTGTCATCTAGACTGCGGCCCGATGAAAAACAAGAAATCTGCTGCCCCCCAACGTGCATCCAAAGTCGTGTCTGGGCCCTCTAGCTCGGCCAAACCGGACTACGCGGTTTTAAATCGCATTGTCGACCGGGCCTACTACATGGCGCTCGAAATGATCGATGCCGCGAATAGCCGCGACGTCAAAGAGAAGGGCGAACCCAAAGTCGGGGGCCACCCTTCTGCTTGCGCTTCTTCCAAACACATCCTGGCGGCCATCCACTTAGTGCTTCGTAAACCGGAAGATTATTTTGCTTTTAAGCCCCACATTTCGCCAATGGATCATGCGCTCAATCACTTGATGCATAACTTCCGCGAAAAAGATGGCTCGTTGATGGAAACCGAGCGCCGCAAGCTGGCGATGAAACACCTGCGGCACTATTCGCCAGAAGGCGACCCGGTGTTTCAGTCGTATCACGCCGAAGCCGATCCCGATGGCTTCCGCTATTTCCCATCCGGCTCGGTGGGTATTCCGCCGGTAAATGCTTTGTATATGGCGCTGGCTTATGACTACGCCAACGACCACGGCATGGAGATTCCAGAAGACCCGACTTTCTGGTGCTTGATGGGCGACTCTGAATTCCGCGAGGGCTCGCTGATGGAAGCGATGCCCGATGCGGGCGATCGCCAGTTAAAGCGAGTGGTTTGGATCGTCGACTATAACCGCCAAAATCTCGACGGCACCCGGATCATCAATGAAGAGGCGATGGGTTGCAACGACGCCGAACGGATTTTGATGATCGCAAAAGCCAACGGTTGGAAGCCTGTGCTCCTGAAGCACGGCAAGATTCGCCAGGCGCTTTTTAAAAAACCGGGCGGCGAGGAATTCCAACGCGTGTTGGATGAGGAGCTTCCTGATTTCGAGCTGCAAGGATTGTTGGCGTCGAACGATATTAAATTGATTCGCAAACGTCTCGACGACAAATCGGCGAAGCTGAAAAAATTCCTAAGCAGCCTTTCGGACGAAGAGCTGCACGCTGCTTTCTATAATCTGGCTGGCCACGACTTAGAGGTACTGGTCGAAGCATTCCGTGAAGCACAAGCCTCCAAGGGAAATCCGACTTTAATCGTCCCCTACACCATCAAGGGCCATGGCCTGCGTTGCCAAGCCATGTCGGGCAATCACTCGGCTATGCCAGAGCGCGATGAGCTGGATGAGATGGCAAATCGCTTAGGCATGAACACCCAAGATCCCTTTGCGGAATTTGATGAGGGCACGCCAGAAGCGGAATTGCTCGCCAAGCGCAAAGAAGAAGTGACGATGGGCGTTTCGCGCCTGATCGAAGAAATTGCCGAACGCCGCGAGTCTTACCGCGAAAAAGCGCGTGAGATCGATTTCCCAGTGGATTTTGATATCTCGGCGTTGAAATTCGCACCCGTCGCACACACCCAATGGATGTGGGGACAAATTGCAGCGAAATTAGATCGTCTGCATCAGGGCCATGCGGAAACGGAAACCGAAAAGGCCTGGGCAAAGGTCGCGCCTTTTTTCCTCACCATGGCACCCGACGTGGGCAGCTCTACGAACACGAGCCCCAATATGAACGGCAAGCTTTACGGCGATATCGGCCAAGAAGATTTCGAAAAGCTGTTTAATGTAAAGGATGCAAAAGCTCCCGACGTCGTTCCTAACCAAAACGCCAAAAGCGCGCACTTGCGCTTTGAGATTGCCGAGGGCAATTGCATGTCGGCTGTTGGATCTTTTGGCAAGTTAGATCAGTGGGTAGGACTCCCGTTCTATCCGGCGATGACGATTTACGATTTCTTCATTAAACGTTGCCATGATCAGCTCTATTACAACGTTTACTGGCATTCGCATTTCGCGACGCTCGGCACGCCGTCTGGCGTGACGCTGGCCCCGGAAGGCGCGCAGCATTCGTGGAAGAGCGATTTCCAAATGCCTAACTGCATTACCTGGGAACCGTTTTTTGCCAAGGAACTCGAGTGGATTTTGGCGGACACTTTGAAACGCCATTTCACTGCCGCGGACGGTGAGCGCGAAGCAGCAATCATCCGCTGCGTGACCAAGGGCGTGGTGCAAAAGGAATTGCTCGAGAGAACGCGCCGGCAATACCGCTTTAAGTCGACACCTCCCGAGACTCTGTCGCGCCAAACGGAAAAAGATTCGGCGCCAATCGCAGATGGCGAAATCTTAGAGACCATCCGCGAGCACGCGATGAAGGGTGGTTATGCCCTCGTCGATTACCGCGGGTATGAAGACTACCGTCCGGGCGACAACGTGGTGCACCTGTTTGCCATGGGTGCCCTGGGTACCGAAGCTCTCCGCGCGTCGGATGCGCTATTGGAGAAGGGCATCTATGCCAACGTGTACATCGTCACCAGCCCAGACTTGCTCTTGGGCAACTACGCGTACCACGATGGTTACTCGCACCTGAAGCACGGTTTGGATATTTCCGGAGCGCTTTATCTCAATCCAGAAAAAGGCGCGCGCATTCAGACGATTGCCGATTTTTATTCGCTGCAATCTTCGCGAGTGCCTGTGCTCTCGGTTCACGACGGCGAGCCAGGATTGCTCGATAATATTGGCTCGATTGTGGGCGTGAAGCAGAAATGCTTGGCGATTCGCAAAACTTCCAAGTCGGGAACAACCTGGGACATCTTTGCGTACCATGGCATCGATTCGGAATCGATTGTGGAAGAGACCGAAGAGTTGTTGAAGGAAGCGGCGGAAGAGAAGTTCGTAGTGGCAAAAGAAGTCGTGGAAGCCACGACAGAAGTGGCCGCGGAAAACGAGTCCGCTCCGCTTACTTATCGTCACTAACGTATCGTCAACAAACCTAGTCGTTGGTAATGGCGAGAGGCTGCGTGAGGGATTTAGCGGAAGCTAATTCAAACATGGGCAGCGGATCGACCGCCTTGCCGCGATGCCGTAATTCAAAATACAAACCAGGTCGGGAATTGGTTCCCGTGTCGCCCACGCTGCCAATCAATTGGCCGCGCGTGACGGCGTCGCCTGCTTTTACATTGCTTTCAAATAAGTGAGCGCTCAGCGAGAAATCGGAGCCAGCGTGTTGGATCACGACCACGTTGCCAAGCCCACGGATCCAACCTTCAAATTCAACTTTGCCCTCGGCAACTGCTCGCACGGGGCTGCGGTGTTCGGCTTCAATCTCGAGACCCTTGTGCACAACGACGGTGCGGAATTTATCGTGGACCGTGCGGCCAAATCGTTTGGAGATACTGCCTTTTTCGACCGGAGCTAAAAGTGTGCGCGACTGGTTTTGCGTCTGGCTGCCGATGAAGACCGGAGCCTTTTTATCAATGCCTTCAAATAGCACTTTCACTTCTTCTTGCACGACCTGGTACTGATCTTTCAAAGCGTGGTAGCGCTCCTGATCGGCTTGTAGCTGGCGAAGAACGCGTTTTTTTTGATCGAGAAAAGTCCCAAGCAGTCCTTCTTGCTCCCGCAATTCGTTCTCCAGTTGCACCATGCTTTGGCGGGCTTCGGTGAGACGAGTCTCACTCTCCGCTAATCGACGAGAACGGGCCTGCATTTGCTCCGCGACTCCGCTATTGGCTCGCAGGGTGCGGTAGAGAACGCGCGCGCGCTTGACCATGGTGCCTAGGTCCTTGCCCGACATCGCAAAGCGCACAATGCCGTCGCGGTGTACGCGGTAGACGACCTTGAGGAGCAAGAGCAGGCGTTGTTTAGAAACTGCTTCGGATTCTTTTTGCTTCTGCACTTCGATGCTTAAATTGTCGGCCGCCATATTGAGTTCCTGGCGGCTTTGCGCAATCTGATTGAGGCGCTTTCGCACCTGATTCTGATTTTGATTTAAGTTATCCAGACGAACCAAGACATCGCGGCGCTGGGCCTCACGCTGGGTGTAAATGGCTTTTTCTTTGTCCAGCAACTGCTTGAGTTCGCGAGCGGCAGGGTTGAAGGGATTGGGCGAACTCGCCGCGACGCAAAAAGGCGCGCCAATGAAGGCAAGGATCAAAAATCCATTGAGGGCGCGAAGCATGGAGTGGGTTCTCACTTCGATTGGGATTGAAAGCGGAAGAAGACTGTCAGACTGCCACCGAGTGCCATGAGCATACCAACACAACCCAGCATGCCGGCTTGCACGGGGCCTAAGAAAACGAGCTTGTGTCCTTCGAAAATCGTCGACCACTGGACGGAGGCGTAGTGCGAAAGCGCCACGGTGGAAACATAAAGGGCAGCTAAACTAATCACACCGGCTAGCAACCCTTCCAAAATACCTTCCCACAAAAACGGCCACAGAATGAACGAGCGCTGTGCGCCCATCAACTGCACGATATCCATCTCTTCTCGACGGGATTGGTGTCGCATTCCCATGAAATTGGCGATGATCATACTGCACGCGATCATCATCCCGACCATCATCGCAATACCCACCCCTTTGAGAATGCCGCGGAGTTTGTGGTACTGCGCGAGCCAGCCATCCGAAAAATCCACTTCAGAAATGCCGGGCTTTTGCGCCAAGGAGGCAGTGAGCGCTTCGACAGCAGCGGGCTTCACGTTTTCTTTTAATTCAATTTCAATAACGTCGGGGAACAACTCGCCGCCGGGAACCGACGCAAGCGAGGCACTGCCCAAAACAGAATCTAATTCCGAGAGAACCTGCTTCTTGTCTTTAAAGACGGCTTTGTGCACGCCTTCAGCAAGAACGATCGATTCATAAAGCTCGTCGACTTTTTCGGTGGAAAGGCCATCGACTAAGTAAGCGGTACCAGTAACGCGAGGGTTGGTCTTGGCCGCGAGCTGGTCAAAGTTGTGGTAGCTGACCATAAAAATCCCCAGCACAAACAGCGCGCCGGTAATGGTCATGACACTGACGAGATGCAACCAGGGGTGTCGCGTGTAGTCTCTCGCAAACCTTTTCACTGCTCGCGTATTCAACTTAGCGCTCCTGTGAGTTCTTATCGCGCACGACTCGACCCGAATGCAGCTCGAGAACGCGCGCGGGGAATTCTTCCATCAAGTGCTCGTCGTGAGTGGCGATAACGACGGTGGTTCCCATTTCGTGGATTTCACGGAAGAGAGAAAGGATATCGCGCGCCGTGCGGCTATCTAGATTGCCGGTAGGCTCGTCGGCTAAGAGCAAGCTGGGTTTGCCGACAATCGATCGGGCAATGGCCACGCGCTGTTGCTCTCCGCCCGAAAGGGTCAGAGGAAAATCCGTTGCCCGGTCGCCGAGTCCCACGAGGGAGAGCACGCCGCGCACACGGTAATCGACTTCCTGGCGAGTCATCTTGCGAATCTCCAGCGGCAGGCTGACGTTTTCGTAGATGGTCAGATCAGGAAGTAATTTAAAGTCCTGGAAAACGAATCCGACTTCGCGTCGGTATTGATAGACCTTGCCCTGGGGCATGATCGACAAGTCGCGGTTGTTGACGAGGATAGTGCCCTCGGTTGCGCGCTCCATTGCGAAGAGAAGTTTTAAAAGGGTCGTTTTGCCTGCGCCATTGCCGCCGGTGATGTACGCAAACTCGCCTCGGTGGAGGTCAAAGGAGACATCGTTTAGTGCGGATCGCTGAGACGAGTAGCGTTTAGCCACTCGGTGCAGGCGGACCATTTTAGATGACATGGTTCGTCCTCATTCGTTCTTTGATTTGGATTTTAGGGATTTTGCTAAATCGGAGTACTTTAAGCGTAAAAGCTCGGGGAGAATTACTCTCTTCTATTAGATTATCACGAGCGAAAATATTTAGTAGGAAGATTTTTCAGGCCGCGATCCTGCACTTTGTCATTCTTAGCTCGCCCCGGCGAAGGCCGGTTGCCAAGCGCGGCAGACTGCCGCTATAAGGACCTCTGCGGCGGCATAGCCAAGTGGTAAGGCAGAGGTCTGCAAAACCTCCACCCCCGGTTCAAATCCGGGTGCCGCCTTATAATCATCCCATAGCAATCCCGAACCACCCAATAACGTCAGTTTAAATAATGGATTAGAGGGATAAGTAGTATCAGGCTGCTCACGCAGACTAGGGGTGAACGTTACCCACGATCGACAATGATTTCATCGGGGCGGTTAAGTCGATAGAACCCCCGATTCGCAATCGACTCGCTCACAAACTGATCCACCGCTTCGCCCAGCGGGTGCGAAGTAACCGAAGAATCCTTTAGAACCCCACCTTCAAACTCATAAACCCCAAAGTTCCCATCCGCCTGCGCCACATAGACCGACTGGTGTACTTTGCGCATATCCGGTCCGCCCATAAACATCACATCATAGGGAGAGGACATCCGTTTCGCTCCGAGAATAACGGACTGCGAATCATCGGCATGCTTCACCCGATAAAGCACAACATCGTAACCAGAATTCCAAGCCCGCACATTGACTAGCGTCCGATACATCGTGCGCTCAAAACTACTCACCCCACGCCCGAGAATAGTGGCGATAGGTTGGTAGTCCGACATATAGGAAAAGGGATTGCCTTCATAAAACCGATCCCCGCGCAAAGCGGCGACAAGCTTCGTTCCCTCTGCATCCTTCGCTCTTTTAGCTAGCCCTTCGAAAGTAACCGCAGCCACTTTCGCTTCAGCGCCCCGGCTCGCCACACGGCTTCGGCAGAGCCAATCCCAAAGCGAGGCCTGGGCCTGGCCTTCGAAGGCAA